>JAVWLC010000075.1:867-5498 GCA_036638175.1 Raoultibacter sp.
GATTTGACGGTACTGGCGAGTGGTCTTTCTCAGGCAAAGGAAACGTCAGATGTACTAGATGCGGTTGAGCAGCTTACGTTTCAGGCAGAGCTTTGGAAGCTTTGGCTCGACGAACATCGCTGTATACGATGGGGGAGAGCAGCTCGGTTCCCGAGCTGACGGCGCATCGCCTGCTCGCTTCAGTTTGCTTCATGCTCGGGATTGAGGGGGATGATCTTGACCCTGAAGCGATGCACCGTTTGGTCGAAGGTGACCTGGAGGCTACTTTCAACCAAAATCTCGAATGTGTTATGAGGGAAGTTGAGCGAACCGTTGAATTGTGGGAAGCGGCAGCGCGGTCGACACCGCTGCTTGAGAGCACGGCGCTCAAGGACACGCTCGAGAGTCTGAGAAATTTTCCTGTTCAGTATGACTATCGCTCATTCGCTCATGAGATTCCAAGTGATATCGATTATCCACTTGCTCACCCTGTTTCAGAAACGCTACAGGGAGTCGTATATGTCAACGAATACTTAACTCGCTTGTTGATCGAGAATAACGTCATGCAGCGGTTTGATCTTGCGCGATGCAAGTTGCTGTTGCAAGAGGTATCGCCTGAATACTGCGAACTGATTATCAACCTTTATGAGCCGATTGCGGTAAATGCGATTGGTCTCGCGCTTGCTGGTTGCATGGTTCGTGATCTGGCGGTTTCGGAGGAAGCTCGGCAGCGGATTGCGGAGCTTTGCTGCCAGAAGCCGAGGCGGGTGCTTGAACAGATGCTTGTCGAGGCGGCATCGCAGGTGTGCTCTGAGCTGCACATCGATGACGAACAGGTTCGTGATTATGTTTGCAAGACCGCGATTGATTTGCGTGCGAGAATTGCGTGCCAAGTAAACACGAAGAGTGCGAACGCAGGTTGTCCGGGACTGGCGGGAGTATTTCTTTCGTTTTGACGGCGGGAAAACGACAATCTAACTACTGGGCATGCGCCCTTTACTCACCTTGCGTCTTTTGGACTAGGAGGTTTTGGCGAGCAGTTTCTTCGCTTCTGCGGCACACCAGGTGGTGCCGCCAAATTGCGCTGCGTACTCCAGCCATTTGGTGGCTTCTGTGCGGTCGGTTGAGCAATAGGCGGTGTGGATGGCAAGCAAAACGCGTTGTGGCTTCGTGACGAAAGGCTGCTCGAGCAGCTCGGCAATGATGCGCTTTGCGTCTTCAAACGCCTCAGCTTGCTCGAATTCGAGCAACCGGGCAAGGGCGCAAAGTTCAGCAAGGTGCGCCTTCTGGTTTTTAGCGATCGGTTGCGGAGGCAGTGCCTCGAGTGCGCTGATGCTGTTGGCAAGCGTTTCGACATCACGCTGTGCCCAGGCACAGCGCCCCACGAGGTGGTGGTAGAGATACACGTTCTTCGGCTTCTGAAGATCACCGCTCACTGCTGCCATGAGTGCGATGGCATCATCCCATTTGCCAAGCCAATAGAGTCCCATACCGTATTCGAACAGCTCTTGCATTGGGTCGGCCGTTGATTTGGTGTGTTGAAGGTATGCCAGATATCGGCTGCAGAAGAGCGCAGGATCACATTTCTCATCGCGAAAGCCGACAAGCTGCTTGGCGAAGGAGCGCCTCAAAACTTGTAGCAGCACCAGTCCAGCAAGACCCAGTGCCAGGATTGCAAACGGCAGCCAGGTTGCCACATTCATAAACGAAGCGATGATGGATGCCAAGCAGGCAAACGCAACAAAGGCCCTGATGAGAGTGAATCGTCGAAAGTACAACCGATTGATCCATGCGATCGATGCCTCATCTGCTTCGCTCTGCAAAACCTGACTGATTATGCCGTAAGCGCTTGTGGTTTTCTGCACGGTTATTCCTCGCTGTCTACTTTGCCTTCGGAAGGATCAAGTTTGTAATTTCGTGACCAAAGTGGCGCATGGCAATTTCTGAGAGAACCAAGAGCGCGTTACCGAGAATGCTGCGTTCGGGCTCGCCGGTGTTCTTGGATGCCTCAGTGAGCAGGGCGACGGTTTTTGCTCCGCCACTCATGATATCAGTTGCATCTTCGGCACCCGAGGCTTCAACAGCAGTGAAAATTGCGTCAACGATTACCGCAAGCTCGTCATCAGAAAAATGTCCGAGCCATTCGGAAAGCACTTTATCTGTGAACTTAGCGTTATCGGAAATGGCTGCTGCATACACAAAATCGGTGCCATCAACTTGCCACGAGAATGGATCGTGCTGCATGATTCCCTTCGCCGTGCTTTCGACGACGTGGTAGTCTCCGCGCGATTCCATGAGCATTCCTACAATTGAATCGACGGGAACTGTTTTAGTAATGCGGTCGCGCACCGTGGTGAAATCGTCAGGCGTGAACGCGGCAGGCTTGAAGCCAGGGCCGTCGTGGTTGTAAACGTGCACAATTCGATCTTGCACCCTGGGCTGAGCCTTAACGGCAGCAAAAACGGCGAGATTTCCACCCTTCGAGTGGCCGCCGACCATGAGTGCTTTCGGAAGATGCATCGCAACGGCATTAAGGTAGTGTTCGGCCTGCTCTTGCGAAGGAATGGGCCACGAGAAGGCCATGTTGAAGTCTTCTTTCCATCCCGTGAGCGAACTATCGGTGCCACGAAAGCCAACATAAGCAAAATCCCGCTTTTGAATGAATGTCATGGCGGCGAATTGTGTTTGCTGCTCGACATCGAACAAACTGAGGTAGTCGCATACGATCATGTCGCGGAAGCGCGGGCTTGCAGAAATTGCGATGAGCAGCTCTTTTGTCTCTGCGGGAACAAGTCCCGTGAACATGGTGTCGTAGCGTTCAGCTTGAAGAGCATCCCGAAAATGAATGCCTTTTGCAGGTGCCGCAAGGAGGTTGTTCACAATAGTGCCAAGGTTCGCGAACGAATGCTGCTCCTTGAGCGCAGGTGCAATGCCGTCGAAATCAACCATGCAAATGTGTGACAAAATGAGCGAATCGATCTCGTTAAAAGGCTTTTCTTCGAAGGATGCGAATTCGGTTGCTAAATAATCGAGTATGTTCATAGTCGAGTGCCTCCGATTGCAGGTGAGCTAGCGAGTCATTCGCTACATGCTCATTATACGGTATCGCGCAGGGGTGCCCGCGAAGGACTTTTCCAGAAAAACGAACAAATGTTTCACGTGAAACACTATCGATCATGAAGCGGTTGCCGCATTTCAGCCGTGAATCCTCGGTGCTTTTTCGGGAGGCCGTTCGCGGGGTGGGTATAATACTGAATGCGCATTTTGGTGCTCGTTGTATCGGGTGCGCGGAAAGTGCTTGATGTGCTCATTCGCTCGGTTGCACGCCAAGCGTAAAAACATGACGAAATAGGATACGGAAGGTTCACTATGGCAGATTCGATCCACTTCGGAACCGATGGATGGAGAGCCATCATCGGCGAGGATTTCACCGAGGATAGCCTTGTGCGCGTTGTCGATGCAGCGGTAAAAATCTTCAAAGAGGAAGCGCTTGCGTCGGGCAAAGCGTCAGACCACAAGCTCAATACAATCATCATCGGTCACGATTGTCGCCAAGATGCACATGCCTATGCGCAGTTGGCAGCAGCCGTTGCTGCGTCGCATGGCTTTACCGTCAAGCTCTCAAGCGATTACTGCCCAACGCCGACGTTGTGTTGGACCATCAATCGCGATGAGGACTCTGTGGGCGGCATCATGCTCACGAGCAGCCACAATCCTGCAGAGTATCTTGGCGTTAAGCTTCGCATGGCAGATGGGGGAGCCAGCTCGAAGGAGTTCACGGATCGCGTTGAGGCAGTGCTCGAAGACGCGCCGACAGCAGCGCGCGGCGAATTTACCGAAATTGATTTTATGCCTGCGTATTTACAGGCGCTTAAGGACCGCGTTGACACAGACGCAATCAAAAATGCTGGTTTGCGTGTAGTTATCGATCCGCTTTACGGCGCTGGTCGCAAGCACCTTGCGGGCTTGCTTGAGGATATCGGCGTTGAGGTTGTCGAGATCAACAACGCAGCAGATCCAACCTTTGATGGCTTGCATCCTGAGCCGATTCCGCCTTGGGTTGATCGCGGTATGGCAAAGGTGACCGAGCTTGGATTTGACGCGTGCTTCATCAACGATGGTGATGCCGATCGCATCGGTGCTGTTGACGAGCATGGCAACTTCGTGAATCCGCACCGCATTATTACGCTGCTGGTTTCGCATCTTGCCGAAGACAAAGGCGAAACGGGCCGCGTTGTTTCAACCATCACAGCCTCCGCGCTGCTTACTCGCGAGTGCAAGCGTCTGGGTCTTGAGCTGGTGAGCACGCCTGTTGGCTTCAAGTGGATTTACGCCGAGATGGAAAAGGGTGGCGTGATGATTGGCGGCGAAGAGTCCGGCGGCATTGGCATTCCCTCGCACGTGATGGAGCGCGATGGCCTGCTTATGGCTTTGCTGCTTGCCGAAACAATGGCGCAGCGCGGCAAGAGCCTCGGCGAATTGGTTGATGATATGTTCGCGAAAATCGGGAAGTTGGAATTTGCACGTCGGGGGGTTTCGGTTTCACAGGAGCGCATGGAAACGGTGCTCACGGATGTCATTCCCTCGTATACGACCGATGAGATTTGCGGGAAAAAGGTTGTCGATGTTGATCGTCGCGACGGCGTGAAGTT
>JAVWLC010000075.1:5508-9033 GCA_036638175.1 Raoultibacter sp.
CTCGAAGGCGATGCTTGGGTCATGATGCGCCCGTCGGGCACTGAGCCTCTCGTGCGCGTGTATGCCGAAGCGGCCACAACCGAGGAGGTTGATGCGCTGCTTGACGCTGCAGCCGCGCTGGTCGAAGGCGCCTAGCAACAACCAGAATCAGGAATCGAGCCTGGGTAGGCGCTTCAGCAGCCCCCAGGCTTTTTGCTTGTCCTCGTTATTTTGAAGCATAGCTTCAAAATCTCGGAACGCGACTACGTCGCGTCCGAGCAGCCGTCCCTTGTCAGGCGCCGCAATCGGCTGGCGATACGCCTCCGAGCACATCTCTCGCGCCTTATCATCTGCGATGATCAGAAGCAAAGGATCGAGCCCCTCCACAACAGTAAACAAACAACTTCCGTCAAGTGGCGCTTCGTCGCCCATCAGCGTGACAAATGTGCAGGCAGCCTTCCCGTAGCCAAGCGCCGCAACCGAACTCGCGAATGCTGATTTCGCCGCATCAGATAACGGGAGATGGCTGATAACGCACGCAATCGCTTGATCGGAGCCTTCCAAATGCGCACCGAAGCGCTCCCATGTGCGAACAAGGGATACCTCATACATGTTACTGTTTGCGGTTTTTTTCACACCGCTCCTTGAACTCGACTTGAATTGAAGCGTGAATCGCCGTATAACTAAGTATGATAGCAAGAATGGACGGCAACGACGAAGGGAAACCGCCATGTGCACGAACGGTGTCAACGTTTCACAATTCAAGATGATGCTTGAGCAAATGGACGATCAAATTGCGCTCAATCGCCGCTGGACCCATAAGCTGTACCATACCGCTGACGATGCTTCATACGAAGGCACCGCGAAAACGCTCAAGGAAATCCAAGGTCTGCTCGATGAGGCACGCGCGCTCTTGACCGATGCGCAAGATGCTCTCGACAAAGACACAAGCACGGCAAGCGGCGTAACCGTTAACTTGGTATAACCATGAGCAACGATCTCATGAGATTCTCGGTTGCAATGCCCGAGGATCTGCTTGTCCGCTTCGATCACTTGGTTGCTCGTCGGGGACTCGCGAAAAATCGAAGCGAAGTGGTGCGCGATCTCGTTCGCGATGCGCTCGTTGAAGAAGAGTGCGCCACGCCTGGGCAGGAAGTTGTCGGAACGCTTTCGATTGTGTTCACTCACCACGCAAGCGATCTGCAGGACAAGCTCCACACGATTCAGCACGAATATTTCGACTCGATTATTTGCTCGACGCACGTTCACCTTGATCAGCACAATTGCCTCGAAGTTATCGTCGTGCGTGGCGAAACGGGCCTCGTGCAAGATATCGCAAACATGATCTTGGGAACCAAGGGCGTCAAAAACGGCCGTCTCGTGCTGACCACCACAGGGCAGCACATCTAGCAGCGCAAGGATAGAAGGAAGTTCAATGGACGAAACGGTTTTGCTCGGACACGGCAGCGGCGGCACCATGATGAAACGCATCATCGACGATGTATTCTTCGCAGCATACGCTGGCGACAACCTGCTGCGCGGCAACGATGCAGCCGTGCTTCCCGCGCTCACCGAGAGCGGCAAGCTTTCGTTCTCGACTGACAGCTACGTGGTGACCCCGCACTTTTTTCCCGGCGGCGATATCGGCAAACTCGCCGTGTGCGGCACCGTGAACGATGTTGCTACAGCGGGCGCCAAGCCGAAGTACTTGAGCTGCGGATTCATCCTTGAAGAGGGCTTTCCCATGGAAGACCTCAAGCGCATTGCCGCCTCAATGGCCGAAGTTGCGCGCGAAGCGGGAGTCGAAATAGTCACGGGCGACACCAAAGTGGTCAATCGTGGGCACGGCGATGGCATCTACATCAACACAAGCGGCATCGGGTACGTCTACGAAGGCTGCGACCTAAGCGGCGCCAACTGCAAACCAGGCGACAAAATCCTGGTCACGGGCACCATGGGTGATCACGGCATCACCATTATGGCGTGCCGCGAATCGCTGAGTTTCTCGGCGGACATCGAATCAGACGCAGCCCCCTTAAACCACCTCATTGCCGAAGTGCTTGAAGTCGCGCCGAGCACCCGCTGCTTCCGCGACCCAACGCGCGGCGGCCTTGCCTCGACACTCAACGAGCTCTCTTCGCAATCCGCCGTTGATATGACCATCGAAGAGGATTTGGTCCCCGTAAAGTCCGCGGTACTGGGCGCATGCGAGATGCTGGGTTACGACGTCTTCCAGGTGGCGAACGAGGGCAAGATGGTATGCGTCGTTCCTGCTGATGAGGCAGAGGCAGCGCTTGCTGCCATGCGCGCGAACACCTACGGAGCCGATGCTGCCATTATCGGCGAAGTGACCGAAGCGCAGGTCGAGCGCGGACCAAAGGTTTTTTTGCGCACGGTATTCGGGAGTACCCGTATTCTTGACATGCTTGTTGGCGAACAACTTCCTCGAATCTGTTAAGCTTAGCAAGAACAATTGTACGCATGTAAAAGCGCATGCGATAAGCATTTGAAAGGCTATGCCCCCGATGGAGTTTCTCCAAGAAGTACTGTCGCTCTATATCGATCGCGCCGATTGGTTTTTTAATCTGCTCATAGAACACATTGCCCTTTCGGCAACGGCAATCGCAATCGCGGGCGTGCTTGGCTTGCTCCTCGGCATCTTCATTTCCGAGCATCGCAAGCTTGCACCCGTTATCATCAGTATCTGCAATGTCTTTTATACTGTGCCTTCGATTGCGCTCCTTGGCCTGCTCATCCCGTTTTTCGGAGTCGGCAACACCAACGCATTGGTGGCGCTGGTGGTCTATGCGCTCATGCCTATGGTCCGCAACACGTACGTTGGCCTCACCGACATCGATCCTGATGTGATCGAGGCGGCACGCGGCATGGGGTCCACTCAGACCCAGACGCTTATCCACGTGCGGCTTCCTATGGCAACCAGCGTGATCCTCGCAGGTTTGCGCTCCATGGTTGTCATGACCATTTCGGTTGCTGGTATTGCAGCGTTTGTTGGCGCAGGTGGCCTCGGCGTGGCAATCTATCGCGGTATTACCATCTTCAATCCAGCTATGACGTTTGCGGGTGGCCTGCTCATTGCCCTGCTTGCCCTGGCTGCCGATTTACTACTTGGACTTATTGAGAAGCGTTACAAGAAAAAGAGGAGATTGACAAATCATGCAAAATCATAAAACAAAAGCCCCCACGAAGAGTCGCTCTCGCTTGATCACCTTGGCTGCGTTAACGCTGTCCCTCACGTTGCTGGGAGCCGTTGCGTTGACCGCCTGCTCATCGAATGGCCAGACTTCAAACGGCAATGCGGGATCTTCCGATCAATCAAATGCCGCTCCCCTCGAAATTGCCACCAAGCCAATGACCGAGCAGTACATTCTCGGCGAAATGCTCAAGGCACTCGTCGAAGACGCAGGGTATCAAGCCAATGTCACCAAAGGCGTTGGCGGCGCCCCCAACAGCCTGCATCCCGCCCTGGCCCGCGGAGATTTCGAGCGGTACCCTGTGTCCACACCCAGCGGCTGGGGGTTGGTCCTC
>JAVWLC010000076.1:0-9028 GCA_036638175.1 Raoultibacter sp.
CTCGAGACCGTTTCCGTCACCATGGTAATGGCTCGCTCAGCATCGAGATCGATATACTGCGCCAACTCTTCAGCATCAGGCCACTGTGCAACAATAAGGTAGTCCCCGTCTACATGACCAGGGAGATCACGGCAAATCTCTTCGGTCACAAACGGCATGATGGGATGCAGCAAGCGCACAGCCGTATCAAGCACGAACACGAGATTGCGCTGACAAGCGGCACGATCTTCAGGTGAGCCCGCAAGACGACTCTTTGAGAATTCAATATACCAATCGCAGAATTCATTCCAGAAGAACGAATAGAGCTCGCGCGTAATCTCGCCAAACTCATAGGATTCAAACGCCTTATCAAGTCTCGCAACAAGACCAGCCAGTCGCGAGAAAATCCATTTATCAGCAGGTGTCACGGGCTCAGGTGCACCAGCGGTATAACCATCCATATTCATCATGACAAAACGTGCGGCGTTGCGAATCTTGTTCGCAAAGTTGCGGCTACTCTCAAGTTTTGCCTCATTGAATTTGAGATCCTGAGCACCCGTAACCTGCATAAGCAGGCCAAACCGCATACCATCGGCACCGTAGCTTTTCATGAGCTGCAACGGATCAACACCGTTGCCGCGCGATTTACTCATTGGCTTGCCATCAGCAGCCATAACAGTCGGATGAATGATGACATCGTTAAACGGTATCTCTTTGCAGAAATACGCTGATGCCATAACCATGCGTGCTACCCATAGACCCATGATGTCACGAGCAGTTGACAGAACCTGTGTGGGATACGCGAGCCTGATCTCTGGTGCCTCCATGCCATGCTCAGGCCAACCCATGGTAGCAAACGGCCACAGCTGTGAGGAGAACCACGTGTCAAGCACATCGTCATCTTGGCGCACATGAGAGCCACACGTTGGACAAACCTCTATGTCTTCGACGCTGGCATCTTCCCAGCCGCAACTATCGCAGTAGAACATCGGAATACGATGACCCCACCACAATTGACGCGAAATACACCAGTCCTTCAAGTTCTCAAGCCAGTCGAGATAAACATGCTTCCAGCGCTCGGGATAAAACGTGATCGAACCATCTTCAACCACACGTCCCGCATCGCCCTTTAAGCCTTCAACAGCAACAAACCATTGCTCTGAAAGCCATGGTTCAAGTTTCGTATGACACCGGTAACACGTCATAACTGAATGAGGATGCTCTTCAACGTGATCAAGCAAGCCGAGCTCTTCAAAGCGCGCCACAATCGCTTCGCGTGCTTCGTCACGTGTCATGCCAGAAAATTCGCCATATCCCTCAACAACAATGGCGTTCTCATCAAAGATGTTGATGCGCTCAAGGTTGTTGCGCTCCCCCATCGCATAGTCGTTGGGGTCATGAGCTGGTGTTACTTTAACAAATCCCGTACCAAACTCAGGATCAACGTGGAAATCGCTAAAGATCGGAATCTCACGATTCACCAAAGGAAGCATGACCGTCTTACCAACAAGATTCTTCTTAGATGCATCCTTTGGGCTCACTGCAACACCCGTATCACCCAGCATGGTTTCGGGGCGCGATGTGGCAACAACGATATAGTCCATACCATCAACAGGCTCAGTCAAAGGATAGCGTAGATGCCACAGATGACCCGCTTCGTCGATATATTCTGCTTCATCATCAGCAATAGCCGTCGTACAGCTCGGGCACCAATTCACAATGCGCTTGCCGCGATAGATCAGATCATCGTGATACCAGTCAACAAACACCTGGCGAACAGCTTTCACATACTCAGGCTCCAAGGTGAAGTGCTCATCTTGGAAATCACACGAACAGCCCATGCCCTTGATCTGATGCACAATAGTGGCACCATAATCGCGATACCAGTCATAGCAAGCTTCAACGAATGCTTCACGGCCAATTTCTAGACGCGAAATACCTTCGTCAGCCAACTTTTTATCGACCTTTGTTTGCGTTGCGATACCCGCATGATCGGTTCCAAGCACCCAGCGAGTCTGATAGCCCTGCATGCGTGCACGACGAATGCAGGTATCCTGAATAGTATCATTGAGTGCATGGCCCATGTGGAGCGCACCCGTGATGTTTGGGGGTGGAATAACAATGGTGTACGTATCATCAGCATGCTTGCCAGAACCAGAGGTGCGCTGGAAATAGCCACCCTGCTCCCATGCATCGATAAGGGGCTTCTCATGTGCGGCAAAGTCGTAATCGATTTTCTTCTTCGCCTGATCGTTATTCGTCTCTTCAGCCATGTTCAACTCTTTCTTGCATCAAAAAAGCGGACGCTTGCTTCTAGCCCGCGCCCGCCATCAATAATTCGCTGCTAGGCGCTTTGCTTGGTTTTACGTTTCGTAACCTTGACTGCTTCAATCTCGGTTTTTGTATCACCTGTGATATCACTTGCACGTACGACAACATTCGAAGCAGCTTCCTGCTCGGGCAGATCATACATGACATCAAGCAATACGCGCTCACAGATAGACCGCAGACCACGAGCGCCCGTCCCATGCACAACAGCTTCATGCGCAATAGCATGGAGAGCATCATCTTCGAACACCAGCGTGCAGTCCTCGAACTCAAACATCCGCGTATATTGCTTAACCAAAGCATTCTTTGGTTCAGTCAAGATGCGAACAAGATCTTCCTCGGAAAGCTCTTTAAGTGACGTAATGACAGGAATACGTCCAACAAACTCAGGAATCAAACCATACTTATTGAGATCTTCAGGCAAAACCTTTTCCATAAGCTCAGCTTCGGTTTCCTTTTTACCCTTCGGCACATCAGCATTGAATCCAAGGCCTGTCTTACCAACGCGCTGAGCGATGATGTCCGCAAGTCCTACAAACGCCCCACCCAAGATAAACAGGATGTTTGTTGTATCAATGTGGATGAGTTCTTGCTGCGGGTGCTTACGTCCCCCTTGCGGCGGCACGCTTGCTTCGCTACCCTCAACGATCTTAAGCAGCGCCTGCTGGACGCCCTCGCCCGAAACATCACGGGTGATTGAAAGGTTTTCTGCCTTGCGAGCAATCTTATCGATTTCGTCGATGTAGATAATACCAATCTCAGCACGCGCAATATCATAATCTGCTGCGGTGATGAGCTTAAGCAAAATGTTCTCAACGTCTTCGCCAACATACCCCGCTTCTGTAAGCGTTGTGGCATCAGCAATAGCAAAAGGAACCTGCAACGTACGCGCAAGCGTTTGAGCCAAAAGCGTTTTGCCCGAACCAGTCGGTCCCAACAACATGATGTTGCTCTTAGCAATCTCAACATCATCATTTTCAAGCGTCTCATCAAGACTAATGCGCTTGTAATGGTTGTACACCGCTACCGAAAGAGCGCGCTTTGCTCTTTCCTGGCCCACAACATGTTCAGACAACTCTGCGTAAAGCTCGTGAGGCGTCGGAAGATCCTCAAGAAGCTCTTCGGACACATACTCTATTTCATCCTCTGGCTCAACCCGACCATGTCGACCATGACGAGCAGCATCACCTGCTTGTCCATAGGCTGCAGACGCCGAGGAATCGTAATTCCCCGGCGCGTTAAGTCCCATATCACGCATCATCGCGTCTGCGCACACCGAAATACATTCGTCGCAGATGTAAATACCGCCAGGACCCGAAATCATCGCCGATACCTGATGCGGCGCTTTGCCGCAAAAAGCACAGGAGATATCGCGAGGATCAGCTTCGTCCCCGTAACCCGGATTATGGCGATCGTCTCTATCGTTTGGCATTACGCTTCGCTTTTCTTATCAGTGTCGAGGGCTACCTGAGACTTCACGATATCGTCAACGAGACCGTAAGCCTTTGCTGCCTCGGCAGTCATGAAGTTGTCGCGCTCGGTATCCTCATGGATACGCTCAAGCGGCTGTCCCGTATGGTCGGCGAGGATCTGGTTCAAGCGCTCACGTGCATACAGAATCTCTTTTGCCGCAATCTCGATCTCGGTCTGCTGACCCTGTGCGCCACCTGAAGGCTGGTGAATCATGACGCGTGAATTCGGAAGCGCAAGACGCTTGCCTGGTGCACCAGCTGCCAACAAAACAGAAGCCATTGACGCACACTGGCCGATGCAGATTGTCGACACATCACACTTGATGAACTGCATGGTGTCATAAATTGCCATACCAGATGTAATGACGCCACCTGGTGAGTTAATGTACAGTGAAATATCCTTCTCCGGATCGGAGTTCGCCAAGTGAAGCAACTGCGCAACCACAGTGTTGGCGACAGCGTCATCGATCTGGTCTCCCAAAAAGATAATGCGGTCATTCAACAGACGTGAATAAATGTCATAGCTACGCTCGCCACGCGGCGATTGCTCGATGACGTACGGGATGAGTGCTGCTTGGTTGTTGTAATTGTTCATCATCATACTTGCCTCGTTTCCGACGGGGTATAGCCCCGCCTGACTCATATGCTTATTCCTTAATCCGGTATGCTTCGCGGTTATTCTTCAGTTTTCTTAGGTGCGGCTTTCTTTGTAGGAGCCTTTTTTGCAGGTGCATCAGCCTCGGCCTTGTCACCTTCGGCCTTCTTGGTAGAAGTTTTCTTGGCAGCTGCCTTCTTAGCGGGAGCTTTCTTGGCGTCGGACTTCTTTTCGTCCTTTGCACCCGTAAGCTCGCTGACAATAGCGCCGTCCATGATTTCCTTCACTGCACGGGTACGCAGAATACCTTGGCGCAGCATGTGCATTTGACCATTGGCGCGCCATTCAGCCTCAAGAGCCTCAGGGTCCTCAACGCCACTCTTGACGAATTCCTCGGTCAGATCTTTGCCCGTGACTTCCATCTTTGCATTGCGAGCCCACGCATCAAGCGCAAGATCTTGCTTTGTGATGTCAGTTGCCTGTTGTTTAACATCTTCTTTAAACTGATCAGCAGTAAGACCCTGCTGCATAAGATACATATCGAAGTTCATGTTCTGAGCTTGGAGCTGTTGGAAGAAAGACTGCAGAAGATCAGCTTCATTTGCGTCAGCCATAGACTGCGGTACTTCACCCTCAAGACGCTCAGCAATGACGTTCAGGCAAGCATTTTCTTTCATACCTGGAAGCATTTCCTGCTTCTGCTGCTCGATAGACTCAGCAATGCGCTTGCGAAGGTCTTCAACATTTTCAAAGCCAAGCGTGTCTTTTGCCCACTCGTCAGTGACTTCAGGAAGGTTTTTCTTCTTAACAACAATAACTTCAATATCGAAATGAATCTTCTCGGTCTTGCCCGTCAGCGAAGAAGTCATGATTGACGAATCGCTGGTGATATCGATGTCAAAGCTCTTTTTCTGACCCTTCTTCAAACCGATGAGTTCCGCATCAAACGTTGCAGGGAACAAACCTACGCCGAGACCATAGAGGCGTGATTCGGTGGTGAGAGACTCAATCTCCTCGCCCGCATCATCAGAAGCCTTCATAGTAAGGTCAGCATAGCCACCCTCAGCAATCTTGGCGGTTGCTGTATCGTCTTCAAAGGTGTAATAGTGCTCACGAAGCTGATCGATCTGTGCTTCGATCTCTGCATCGGTTGCGTGCTCGGAAGGAAGCTCAATCTCTACGGGACTATAGCTTGAAAGCTCCAGCTCGGGCTTGACTGAGATAGTGGCAACAAACGTAAATGGCTTTCCAGCCTCCACGAGTGATTCCTGATCCTCGAACTGCGGCTGCGAAACGGGATACAGGTTGTTCTCGTCTGCGGCCAAAGGATACAGCTCGTTCAAAACAGCGTCAGTGACGGTTGCGCGCACTGCTTCGGCGCCAAGAGCATTGTCGATGATCGGTCGTGGAGCTTTGCCCTGACGAAAACCGGGGAAATTGTACTTATGAGCAAAATCCTTATAGGTTTTCTTGATGCGATCATCAATTTCTTTAGCATCGACCGTGACGGTCAGCTTTACTTGATTGTCCTTCAATGCCTCGACTTTTGTTTCCACGAATGTTTTCCTTCCATCTTCACTTGTTGCCTTACGGCATAAACGCAGTTCGTTCATCGCTTTTTCGTGTGCTTACTCAGAAAACCCGCTTAAAACACCTGCGAATTCCGTCTGCGTACTAACGCTAAAGTTCACTCCTAAAAGCATACCGAACGGAATTATCGCATATATAGGGTGTTTGAGAAAGAACGCAAGATGGCGAACACATCAAACCGACGATTTGCCGTTACCGAACATGCCAATCGGCGGTAGGCGGCGAGGGCTTACCGTAGGAAGCACCGTCACCTGAGGCGGCGTTCTTTTGAGGTCTTCATAGGCTTTTTGCTGTAATGAGGATGGTTCTTTAGGAAAATCGCTCTGCAGATAAAGACAACAACCAGAGCAAGCAGAGTCACAACAAGAAAACTGCCCGTTATATCGAGGGCAAAATAATTTCGCTCAATAAGCGCATAGAGGCTTGCTAAAGCAAAGAATCCCGAAAGAATACCAGTCAACCAGATAAACGCTTTAATAAGGACTTCTTTGGCGCGATTCGGCGAGGATCGATACGAAACAACGAAGTAGATAATAAAAGCAATGAGTGCCAGCACGAGAACAAGGGGGATGATGCGATACAAACGAGCTATCATGCCTTTTCCTCTCACTACTGTCTGCCCGAAAATACCTTCGTAAGGTATACATACTATGGTAGCACGACGCGTATGGGTAGCCAGTATAGATGTCGCTGCTCGACACCAATTCGATACTCCCAGCAACATGGTATACTCGCGATATTCCAAATCATGAAACAGGCCGACTCCATGCGGCAAGAAGGAGGCTCACGATGAATTGTTGCGCTCAATGCAAGTCCTCTAATGATACGGTTGAATTCGGCGAGTATTTTCGTTGCGATCACGATAACGAAATTCATTGGAAAGCTGATACGTGCGATCAGTTTGAACAGCGCATCGGAGTATTCGAAGATTTTATTGAAGAAGACGAATCGATCTAGTGCCATCTTTGTTGCTCAATAATCACTCAATCAATCCCGAAAGCCGTTTAGACATACATGTTGATCTCGTGTGCGAGCAAAATACCTGCCATCCCATCTCAGTTTCGCCGGCGAAGAAGCATACACTCTTTGAGCGGTAGTAAACCGCATATCATCGGTAGCGTTAAGGTTGGATACCGAGCGCTATCGGCATTGTGAACCCTGCGGGGTAAGAAAGTTAGGTTTTTATGTCTAAAGGTACAGTAAAGTGGTTCAACGCCGACAAGGGCTATGGTTTCATCTCTCAGGAGGACGGCGAGGACTTGTTCGTGCATTTCAGCGAAATTCAGGACAGCGGCTTCAAGACTCTCGAAGAGCATGCTGAAGTTGAGTTCGTTATCGCTGCAGGATCGAACGGCAAGAACCAGGCAACTCAGGTTCGCACGATCTAAATCGCACATATATACAATGTGTTAAGGCGACTCGAAAGAGTCGCCTTTTCTAATATGAGCAGAACATTGTCAAGAGGCAATACGAGACCAGGTCCAAGTATTTTGGGCCTGGTCTCTTGATATCTTCACCTGCTGCGCTGTCTTAGATGGGGCGTGTCTTGTGTCGACGCTCGTAATGGCACTCTAATATTCGCGGGTTCGTCTCGATGGGCAGCCGGGGTCCCGATTGGGAAACCTAGGCCTTATATGCCCGTTATGTTCAAGACGCTGCATCGCAGTTCGTTGCTACGGCTGAGGGTGTCACCTTCATAAGAAGAGTCTTTTGGCGAGCATATCCATCAAGTGGACGCTCAGAAAAAAATCAGGAATCACCCTCAACGACCTATCGAATAAAAGACACGCATAAGCAGGAAAAGAAGCTATTGGGAAGTGGATGTGGTCTAGAGGGTTCCCTCACTCATACATCCTATAACCCACATCCAGCAGGCCAGCTCGCGTGCGGTAGCGCAGTTGGCAACAACGGGACGTTTGCCCCTTTGATGGAGGTAGCGTCGTCTCTCTACCAACCGCTTCACACCTTTAGCGGCATGGTTTTCTATTCGCAGAGGGACTATCTCACCCCAGCTATCCCTCTTGCGCTTGGGCAGTGCTCCCACGTAGTGCCAGGAAGCCTCGATAAGGAGCTTTCTTATGTGTGAGTTACCTGTCTTGGTGATACCGCCACGCGATACGCGCTCTCCGCTTGAATATTCGCCAGGAACAAGCCCTAACCAGGAAGAAAACGCACTGGCAGAGGCGAAGCGGGTAAACACACCGACTTCGACCACAACGGCGAAAGCCGTCATCACCTCCACCCCTTTGAGGCAACGAAGGGCCTCAACGCGAGGCGCCCACCTGTCTTTGCCTGCATGAACACGGATGAATTTCTCGATCTCTTTTTTCTGGGCCTCGAAGTGCTTGACTTCTGAGATGTAGTAGGCAAATGACTCTTCGTCGGCCATTTCCGTAAACTCGATCTTTCTGATCCATGCCCAGTGGGCTTGCGTCCAGTTACCTTTACGCTTTCCTTTGTCATTTACCTCATCGAATACGTATCCGTGACGCAGTAAGAATTTGGATAAACGCTGCTTGGCACGTATTAGATCATCGCGCACGTCTTCCAAGACACGTGTGATGTCGCGCATGGCTTCGCATTCCTTGTCGGGCACGAATACTTCGATGACTTCATGAACCGCCAGAAGCCGTGCTAGAAACTCCGCATCCAAACGATCATTTTTACGTCGCTTATCAGCCGAGGGCTTTTGCATCTTGGACACCGCACCGACCACGCAGTCGATACCGAGTGCTCGAAGTTCCCGAACGAGATAAAACCCAGTCACACCCGACTCATAAACCGCTTTGGGGGATTCAAAAGACAGTATCCACGTCGCCACTTCGGCAGGAGAGCTACCAAAGCGCTTGGTTGCAATCTCTCCGGTTAAGGGGTTGAAAGCTGCTGCAGTGATAGAACGAGCGTGTACATCGAGTCCGATTGAGGTAACATGATTCATTGTGAGCCCCTCTCATGTGTGTGGCAACCTGACCGATTGCCGGTTTTGTAGGTAAGACCATTATCGGCCCCGACCCACGAAAAGACATGCAGCAGGAGCTCACAATGTTCTGCTCATATCGTCTTT
>JAVWLC010000077.1:0-8980 GCA_036638175.1 Raoultibacter sp.
GCTTTGTCGGTTGTTATTAAAGCTGACGTTCACGATGTTGAGCTCCTTGAAACCCAGCGTCAATTGCTCGTTGATATGGGCAATTTAGAGAATCTCACCATAGCATCCGATGCCGAAAAGCCTGTTGAGTCAAGCGTTGCGCTTGCTACGGGTCTTGAGATATTCATAGGTCTTTCGGGTTTGGTGGACTTTGCCGCTGAGCGCGCACGCCTTGAGAAGGAGCGCACGAAGGTTTCTGCTGATGCTGCAATGCTTGAAAAGAAACTCTCGAATCCTGGCTTCTTGGCGAAAGCCGCACCAGAGATTGTCGAGAAGGACCGCGCGCGTTGCGCTGAGCTTACCGATATGGTTGCACGTATTGATGAGCAGCTTGAGGAATTGGTGTAAAGCTAGCCTGACAAGAGTTTTGATGGAAGATGAGTGCGTCACGAGCTTGAAGTGCTGGTGGCGCACTCATCTATTTTCCAAGGAAATTAGGCTGGGTCGCTTGGCGTGTTCTGGTTCTTTGCTACAATAGAGCACTGTGTCGGCGCTGATCGTCGACTTGTGCTTTGTGCTCTGGCACTTTGCCGAGCTTATTGACCGAGGAAAACGAGGTTACCATGAACGAACTGTTGTCCCAGTTGTGGACACCTGAGCTGCAATCGGCATTCATGATTGTTGTCGTGCTGCTGGTTGTGCTATACGTGCTGTCCATCGTCTGGGTGGTCCGCGATGCTTACCTTCGTGGATCATTCTGGTACATCTGGGCCATTGTGGCTTTGGTGCCACTTGTTGGCGTCATTGCCTATTGTTTGCTGCGCCCGCCGCTATTGCAGATTGATCGCGATGAGCAAGAGCTTGAAATAGCGCTTAAGCAACGCGAGCTAATGAAATACGGTGAGTGTGCTAATTGCGGCTATCCCGTTGAGTCTGATTTTGTGTTGTGCCCCAATTGCCATCAGCGCTTGAAGAATCTTTGCATGACCTGCAATCATGCGCTCGATCCCTCATGGACTGTATGTCCGTTTTGTGCCACCCCGGTATCAGGTGGCACACCCCGCCGTGCAGCAGGTGGACGTCCGCGTAGCACAACAACTACCACGCCGCGCAATGCGGCCACCCAGCAGGCGAGGCCGGCTCGCTCGCGTACGCGTTCTGCCGAAGATCAGGGCGCACAGTAGGTATTCACTGTATGTATGCGAAGCCGCCGATTAAAGGGCGGCTTCGTTGTTCATAGGGCCAAAAGGCTTTCAAATCAATCGTGCAGGTGCTTTGTACGCACCCGGCACACAGAAAGGAACTACCATGGAAATCATATTGCCTGACGGATCTGCGAAAGAACTCCAGAATGGCGCAACGGTTGCCGATGTTGCAGCCTCCATCGGAACAGGTCTTGCAAAAGCGGCGCTTGCCGGTGCCATCGACGGTGTTGCCGTTGATCTTGATACTGAAGTGCACGCTGGCAATCACGTATCTATCATCACCAACAAGAGCCCCGAAGCACTCGATTTGCTTCGCCATTCGACTGCTCACGTTTTGGCAGCAGCACTTGTTGATTTGTATGGCACCGTTGAGTTTGGTGTTGGGCCTGCTATTGAAGAGGGCTTTTATTACGATATTAAGCTTGCAAACAACCTGTCTCCCGATGATATCGAAAAGATTGAAGCCCGTATGGCTGAGATCATTGCATCAGCGGTTCCTTTTGAGCGCAAGGTGGTAACGCGCGCTGAGGCTCAGCAGGTATTTGCTGATCAACCTCTCAAACTTGAGCTTATTGCTGAATTGCCTGAAGATGAAACCATTACCACGTATACGATTGGCAAGTTTACCGATCTGTGTCGTGGACCTCATATGCCCGACACCTCGAAAATTGCGGCATTCAAACTCACGAAGCTTGCTGGTGCCTATTGGCGCGGCGATTCTGAGCGTGAGATGCTGCAGCGCGTGTATGGTACGGCTTTCTTCGGAAAGAAAGAACTTGAAACCTACCTCCACAACCAGGAGGAAGCCGAAAAGCGTGACCACCGTAAACTGGGTCGCGAGCTCGGCATCTACACCATGGATTCCATGGCTGGCGTAGGACTGCCGCTCTACCTTCCTAAAGGTGCACGCATTATTCGTACAATGCAGGAGTGGCTGCGTCGCGACCTCTATGAGCGTGGCTATGAGGAAGTTATCACGCCGCACATTTACAATGCTGATGTGTGGAAGACCTCAGGGCACTATGACTTCTACAGCGAAAATATGTACTTCTTTGAGATTAACGAAGGGGACGCAGAGCATCCTCGCAATACCGAGTATGCCGTGAAGCCCATGAACTGCCCTGGTCACGTAATGCTGTATAAGGCAGACCTCCATTCCTACCGCGATTTACCGCTTCGATACTTTGAGTTCGGCACGGTATATCGTCACGAAATGAGTGGTGTTGTCCATGGACTTTTGCGTGCTCGTGGATTTACCCAGGATGATGCACACGTATTTTGTACGCGTGATCAGGTGGTCGATGAAGTAGTTGCCATCCTTGATCTCGTTGATCATATTATGTCGACGTTCGGGTTTGATTACACGGCAGAGATTTCCACTCGTCCTGAAAAGAGCATCGGTTCTGACGATATGTGGGATCATGCAACCAATTCACTTAAGGAAGCGTGCGCTGTTCATGGGCTTGAGTATGAAATCAACGAAGGCGACGGCGCTTTTTATGGACCGAAGATTGACATTAAAGTTAAAGATGCCATTGGACGTACGTGGCAGTGCTCCACGGTGCAGGTTGACTTCAACTTCCCCGAGCGCTTTGAGCTGACGTATCGTACGGAAGACAACACTGAAGAGCGTCCCTGGATGCTCCATCGCGCTATCTTTGGCTCGATTGAACGCTTCCTCGGAATCCTGATTGAGCACTACGCAGGATCGTTGCCGCTCTGGCTTGCTCCCATACAGGTTGCGGTTCTTCCGCTTGCTGATCGTCATCTTGAAGCGAGTAAAGAGCTTGCAGCTCAGCTCAAGGCTGCTGGCGGACGTGTTGAACTCTACGACCAGAATGAGCCCATGCGTGTGAAGATTGCTAAAGCTCAGAGCCAGAAGATCCCGTACATGGTGATTTTGGGCGATAAAGAGATCGAGACGAATACAGTTTCTGTGCGTGAGCGCCATGAAGGCGATTTGGGAACATGGGAAGTCGCTAAGCTTGTTGATGTACTGAAAGAAGCTGCGCTTTAGCCAATCGATTCTGATGAACTGCTTTTTGATGCACCTAAGGTCTTGTGATCTTAGGTGCATTTCTTTGCAATACAGGATTTGTGCTCAAAGCTGCATGACGTCTTAGTTCGGTTTAGTGCTGTCGTTGCCTTCGCTTGGCTCCTGGCTGGAAGTGTGTGAAGAGCGGTTGTGCTCTGTATTGTGGCCCCATTCCGCGATGCGTCGCGCCTGTTCGGCCGCAAACATATGTGCCACACGATCGATATGCACAGCTCGAGCAGCCGCGGCTCTACGAGCAATTTCGTCGCGGGTTTCATCAACGGCATTACGAAGGGCTGCGCGGCTTTGGAGTGCGGCTGCTTTATCCTGCCAATCCGAGCTGTCTTGCGCTTCGAGTGCTTCGTCACCAACTTTTTTGACCGCGCTCCACTGCTTGTCGCCTTCCTCTTTGAGTTGCGACCAGTTTTTATCACCTTTTGCTTTGGCTGTGGTCCATTCGAAATCACCTTGAGCTTTGACGGCTTCCCAAAGTTCAGGATTGATTTCCTCTGAGTTAATAAGCGCTGTTGCTCGATCTACATGTGCTTTTGATAGCCAAGCATCCATAGGGGCGCTGGGGTGGTGGTGCGCCAATCGATCAGCGGCGTGGGCGCGGCTAAATGACCCCATTTTGAGTGAGATATCTTGTTTAGCAAGCATACGCTCGAGGGCGAGGTGATCGCGCAAAATGCCACCAATTTCACGAGGATTGCGAGAGATTTCTTTAACCGCTGCAAGAGGTTGCGCGTCGACAACGCGATACGTGATTGACGCCAGAAGCGGCATGAGAAACACCGTGATCGCGCCTGCAGACACCAGCACCGAAGCGGTTTCTTGCGGCATTGCTTCCATTTTTACAGCAATGCTGGTAACGGCAACGATAACGGGTAATGCAGTGGTGCAGTAGAGCGCAACGGTGATTCGACTGTTTGGTGACATGTCGCGTGTATCTTTTCCTGTAGTGAGAGCGATAACAATCGGTACGGCACGAATCAGGAGCAGCATGAGAATGAAGCCAATAAGTAAAGCAGGCTGCATAAAAACGGCTGCTAGATCAATTTTTGCTCCAGAGGTAACGAAGAAAAGTGGAATCAGGAATCCATAGGCAATACCATCAAGCTTCGTTTCAAGATTGTGATCACCTTCGGGAATGACGTAGCGAAGGACGAAGCCTGCTGCAAAAGCGCCAAGCACGATATCGAGGTCAAAAACAGCCGAAAGGGCCACTAGCGCAACCAACAGCAAAACCGTAACGCGCATGGCAGTCTGTGCTGTTGTGTTCGCGTTCGCGGTGAGGAATTTGAAGATCTTTCCACCCGCTTTCTTTGCTTTAGCAGAAAAAGCGGCGGCGAGAACAGCAATGCCAACAAATCCAACAAGAATGAGGATTGTCAGCCATTCCGCTCGAGATGAAAGCAGTAGCGCCATAGCAATAACGGGGCAGAGCTCACCATAGGTTCCGTATGCAAGAATCGATTCACCAACGCGCGTATTGATAAGATTGCGTTCTTTGAGAATTGGAAGCAACGTGCCGAGAGCTGTTGTTGTAAGGGCAATAGCAACAGCAATGCCATCCATATGACTGACGGAAAAGTTGGGTGAGAGGCGAACCGCCAAAAAAGCCAGACCGAGTGTGATAACCCATGTAGCAAGCCCGCGCTTACCTTGCGATCCCGTCAGGTGTTTGGGGTTAATCTCATAGCCCGCTAGAAGAAAGAGAAACGCAAGGCCGAGATCCGAAAGGAGCGTAACAGAATCGGTGATCTGAATAAATCCAAGCAAAAAGGGCCCAAACACAGCTCCAGCAATAAGAAGAAATACGGTTTCTGGAATCGGCTTTCCAGGGATAAGCTGTGCAATCATGGGAGAAAGTGCAGCGACTAGCGCTATGACGGCAAGCGATATGAGGTCGATGGGCATGCTGGTCATCCTTGTGTAAAGAGTTTGCATCAACGAATTACCAATTATACACGGCAAGCATGCCAAGCAAGCCATCCTGCGCATTTTATGGACGGAACCAAACGTCACGTTGAATGAGCACTTGAGTTTTATGATGGAACAACTATGAGAAAGGATTTGGCCATGATTGTTACTACTACTAACGAAGTCGAAGGATATGCCGTAACGGGGTACTACGGGATTGTGTTCGGGGAAGTAATTACGGGGATCAACTTCCTTCGCGACTTTGGCGCAGGTATCAGAAACTTAGTGGGCGGTCGCAGCGCTGGGTATGAAGAAGAGCTTTCGCAGGCTCGCACTGAAGCGATTGACGAAATGCAGAAACGCGCGGCAGCGTTAGGCGCCCATGCTGTTATCGGTGTCGATATGGATTATGAGGTTCTTGGACAGGGTAATATGCTTATGGTAACGGCATCGGGGACGGCTGTGACACTCCAGGCAAAGTAAAAGGCTGGTCATGCGGTTGGATGTCACATAAACCGCAACCTGCGATATACTGAATAGCAAATTTCTGCGCATTGATACCGTATGCGCATATGGCGAAGGAAAACAAGGAGGCAAGACCCTACAATGTCTGATCATACGTCCGATAAGCTTGCCTCCGCTTCGTCACTTAAGCTTCATGTTTTCTATGCTGTAGAAGATCCCCGCAAAGGAGGCGCGGTTGCGCGCGTCTTCGGTACTTTAATTTTCGCGCTCATTATTGCGAATGCGTTTCTTATCTTTATTGAGTATCAGCCAGGGTTACCCGACTGGGCGTATCTTGCAATGTATGTCTTTGGTATTATCTCGGCAGTGTGTTTCGGCATTGAGTACTGTGCTCGTCTGTGGGTTGCCGATCTTGTTCGCCCTGAGATGCCTTCGCGTCGCGCACGAATGCGCTATGCGTTTTCAATCATGGGTATTATCGATCTTTTGGCATTTCTTCCTGTGGCAGTTGCGCTATTTATTCCGCTTTCACCTGCGGCAATTACAAGCGTTCGGATAATTCGTCTAGTCCGGCTCATAAAGGTGTCGCGGTATATGAAAGGACTGCAATCGATTAGCCGGGTCTTTCATACGCGCAAGCATGAAATTGTCGCTGCGTTTATGGTCCTTGCACTGCTCACCGTTACGGCGAGTGTCCTTATGTTCCAGGTAGAAAATCCCGTACAGCCTGAAGCTTTCGACAGTGTATTTACAGGTATGTACTGGGCAATGACTACTATTACGTCAACTGGTTATGGTGACCTTGTTCCCATAACGGCCGCAGGACGTTTCATCGGTTTTTGCACGATGTTGCTCTCTATTGGAGTTGTTGCTATTCCCGCAGGTATCTTCTCGGCAGGTTTTGTCGCACAGTTTAGGGCTGACGATAAAGCAAAGAGAAGCAAGCTTTACGATCCCGATGATGGTGACGAGTAGGGAAGACGCTGGGCTTATCGTAGCCTATCGCCGAGGTAGCGTTTGAGATCGGGCCATGCACGGGCCGCCGTTTCGTACCCTTGCTCATACAGCGCAAACAGCTTGTCGGGGTCTTTTTCCATACTGCCGAGAGTAACGGGCTCGGGTGGCCGAATAAGAAAAATGTCCCCGCGCATGTGCATACGTTTTAATTCGCGATAAAGGCGATTGTACTCAAAATGTCGATAGCGCATGCGCTCGACGAAATACGGATAGTCGCTGTATTGACGCGCTGCGAGAGCCTGGAGCTTATTGGGTTCCTTGATGTAGCCATCGTGTTGCGTGAGGACAACAACATGCTTTTGAGTGCCGCTGAGCAGCGAATAGAACACAGGAACACTATCGCAGGGGCCTCCGTCAAGCAGCTTCTTGCCATCAACTTCAACGATTTTACTGATGAGCGGCATGGCTGATGATGCAATAAGGTAGGGGATGTCTGCTTTTGGATCGCCAAAAGTAAAGTAATCGGCTTCCCCTGTTTCTAAATTGCTTGCAACCGTTGTAAGTTTCATGGGTGAATTTGAAAATGCTTCATAGTTGTAGGGTTCAAGCTCATTGGGAATTGTGTCGAAAGCAAACTCAACGCCAAAGGCATTACCTGTTCGCACAAAGCTTTTGAGCGAAAGATAGCGCCAATCGGTGCAGTATTTCGTATTGAGATAGCAGGTACGACCATCTTCGCCTGCTACATAGTTATAGCCGTTGAGAGCTCCTGCCGAGGTACCAATGACGTGTTTTGCCCAGAACTTCTGGTCAATAAAAAAGTCGAGCACGCCAGCGGTGAACTGCCCGCGCATAGCCCCGCCCTCAAGAACGAGGTTGACATCTGAAGTTTCGCAGCCGACAAATGACGGCTCATGGTAATTTGATTGGCGAACGCGTTCTTCTGGAGCTGGAACTGATGCTAACATGGAGATCCCTTCTTATTCGCCGCTATTATAGCGCTTCTTATAAGTTCGTCGGGTAAACGTCGATTTGTTTCCCAAACGGCAACACATGTTCCCTCTGTATACTCAACCCGCTACAATGATGGCAATACAAGATGAGCATGCCAAAAATAAGAGCATGCGAGTGGGCGAAAGAGCCTGCGCAGCTGAAGGAGGTTTCGATGAGTGAAGTAGTTACGTCGGCGGAATTCCAGAGCAAAGTACTTGATGAAAAGCAGCCAGTTCTGGTTGATTTCTTCGCCACGTGGTGCGGACCTTGCAGAATGCTTGCGCCGACGCTTGAGGAAGTCGCAAAGGAAACCGAAGGCAAGGCAAAGGTTTTCAAGCTTGATATCGATCAGAGTCCTGAGATTGCTTCTCGTTATGGCGTAATGAGCGTCCCGACGCTTGTTCTGTTTGAGAATGGGCAGATCAAAAAGCAGACGGTTGGAGCTCAACCCAAAGCTCAGATCATGGCGATGTTCTCGTAAACGCCAAACAAAAAAGAGTATGGCCGGTGTGAATGCATCGGCCATTTCTTTATGCCTCGAAAGCGTCGAAGACTTTTTTGAGATACCCATAGCCCTCAGCATCCAGTTCTTCGTAGGGAATGAATTTGAGTGATGCGCTGTTGATGCAATAACGCAATCCACCTGCGTCTTCGGGGCCATCGGTAAACACATGGCCTAAGTGCGATTCACCTGCGCGGCTTTTGACTTCGGTTCTCAGGGTTCCGAAACTTGAATCCATGTGCTCGGTGATGACATCTTTTGCTATAGGGCGCGTAAAGCTTGGCCACCCACAACCTGATTCGAACTTATCGGTTGAGGTGAAGAGTGGCTCGCCGGTAACAATATCGACGTAGATTCCCTTGTTGAATGCGTGGGCGTATTCGTTGGAGAAGGGCCTTTCCGTTTCACTTTCTTGCGTGACACGATATTGAAGATCGGTGAGCTTCTGTCGCAGCTCGCTATCGGGTGGCTTTGTGTAGGCGGTCTCATTGATCAGCATTTGGCTCGACCGCCGTGATACTGGGTACTTGCGCTGAGTTTGTTGGATCGACATCATCGCCGATTGCTTCGGAGTAAAATTCGCGGGGCAGTACGGTCCTTTTGCCAAGGTGATGCTTCTTGACAAACTCATCGGCGGTATGGATGTTGATGTGGCAATAGCCATTTGGGTTCTTGTCGAGGTAATCTTGATGATATTTTTCTGCAGGATAGAAGCCATCGAGAGGCTCCACTTCAATGGCAAGAGATTTGCTAAAGTGCTGCTGCAATTCTTCGATCTTGCTCTCGATGATAGGAACATCGTGCATGTCGGTATAGTAAATACCGCTGCGATATTGGCTTCCGATATCATTTCCCTGACGATTGATGCTTGTTGGGTCGATAGACTCGAAAAATGCTTCGATGAGAAGTTCGGTTGGCAAT
>JAVWLC010000078.1:0-8911 GCA_036638175.1 Raoultibacter sp.
GCAGAAAGCGCCAATCGATCTATTTTAGTCGATGCTGTGGGATACAGTTGAGGCACCTGACGGCAAGCTTTGCATGAGCGCAAAGAAATGACCAGGCTCATCAGTCCTGAAATACTCATACCAAGAGTCCAGCGTATCAGGCTGGAAAACGCCCAAATGCTCAATAATTTGTTGCGCCCACAACAAAGCTCCTGTACAGCTTGCGGTAATAAGGTTGCCGTCTACCACTGATGGCTTGTCTACATAAAAACTTTGTCCTTTATAGCCAGGAGAAACCATTTCAAGAAATCCTGGCCCGTTACTGGTATGCACACGCTTATCCAAGAGCCCGAAGTTAGCAAGTGCCGCAGTAGCCCCGCATATCGCACACACCGTAGCGTCAGAAGCAAGCAACTCGCTTGCTTTTTCGATGATAGCACCATGTCTAGAATCACTCCACGTATCAGCGCCAGGCAATAACAACACACTTGTTTTGTTTACTGCAATATCATCAATGAGGCAATCAGGCACGATTGACAGGCCCCCCATTGTACGGATTGGCTCTTTGGAATAACTGACTGTTTTAAGCGATACATGCGGCGCTCCTTCTTTGAAAAATCGACCGGAATTCAATTCCGCAAGAACATGTCCCACTTCCCAATCTGCTAGGGTGTCAAGAACGTAAACATAAACGGTAACCATGAATTTTCTCCATTCGCATGAGGTTTTCTTTTGACAGTTGCGTTGATTTGCTTTCTTTAGACTATACGCTGCAATAGTTGACAGCTATATGGCAACAATCTGCGATGATAAAAAGAAATAACGGAAGGTGCCCATCAGATGAAAGTTTCGAGGCTTGTGAGCATCATCATGATGCTGCTTGACAAAGAACGCGTCAGCGCACAAGAGCTAGCAGATGCGTATGAGGTTTCGCCCCGCACAATTTATCGAGACATTGATGCCATCAATATGGCGGGTATTCCTATTCGCTCAATACCAGGTGTCGGCGGCGGCTTTGAAATCATGCAGAACTACAAGATCGATAGAAAGGTTTTTTCGACAGCTGATCTTTCCGCTATCCTGATGGGACTTTCGAACCTTTCTACTCTCATTCGAGGAGACGAATTAGTAAACGCCCTTGCAAAAGTTAAGAGCTTTATCCCCGCTCACAAAGCAGAAGCTATCGAACTTGAAGCAAACCAAATATGTATAGATCTAAGTCCATGGATGGTCAACAGAAACACGCAACCCTATCTGGAAATCATTAAAACAGCTTTACGAGAAACCAAGCTCCTATCGTTTGAATATACCGACCGACACGGAAACAAAACCCTGCGAACAGCCGAGCCCTATCAGCTTGTATTGAAAAGCAACCATTGGTATTGGCAAGGATATTGCCACAAAAGAAATGATTTTCGCCTCTTCAAGCTTGCCCGCATTTCAAACCTACAAATGACAGAGGAAGCTTTTACGCCGCGCGATTATCAAAAGCCGATTCTCGATTTTGCGGATGTTCTGGAAACCATGCAAAACAGAATCAAACTTCGTATTCACAAATCCGCAATGGATAGGATGCTTGATTTTTGCACCTATGAACACTTTTCACCAGATGGCGATGACCATTACTTTGTGAGCTTTCCTTTCATAGAGAATGACTATTACTACAATATTTTATTGAGTTTTGGGAACACCTGTGAGTGCTTAGAGCCGCCGCATATCCGTGCAGAAATGCAACGGAGAATACACGACATGGCCACCATCTGCGAAGGCTAAAGCAACATATCTACAAACGGGTGTTATTGCTCTCGAAATCAAATTAAGCTTCATTTTTGCTTGGGCACGTAAAACGAATGCAAGCGACTCCCGAAACCTAAACGAGTCAACACACCACAAGAGCAACCCAACCCAAGCTCACACCCTCTTAAGCCCCGCACGCCTGTACTCTTCCGCCACCTTATGGCACGTATCCACAAATCTGCTCGTGACCGATTGGCTTGGTTGCACGCGATGAAGGATGTACGTGGGAGACAGCAACACTGGATCGGTAAATCTGACGCAAGTAATATGAGGGTTATAGTGACAGGTAGTACTCTCGTGATCCGAGCACAGCACAACTTCATCGGGGCGCAGATCAAGCAAGAAATTTGCTGTGTCATCGAGGTCCTTCAGATGCACTTTGGGATCCAACCCATGTTCGCGAAAGATGGCAACCGAGCCATCAAACCACGCACGAAACAGTTGGTTGGTTGAGCATATAAGCTTGCAGTCAGCAAGATCTTCAAACCGGACGGGCTGCGACTTCAAAACAGGGTTTTCTTTGTGGATCCAAATAGCAAAGGGATAATCCAACAGCCAATCACACGCTAGTCCCTTAGGAAGACTTTCTGGCTTCTCATAGATTATGCCAACATCCGCTTTTCCGGATTGCACTGCCTCAAAAATGGTATGTGACCGAGATGAATAAAATCGAGGAGAAAAACCTGGCATCGCCTCATACATTCTGGCGATACCTTCATACACGATGTCAGAATACGCACTATCTTGCGAAGGTACCATACAGATCGAGAGCGTCTTACTTGCTCCATTGGCAATAAGGCGGCCTTGATCGGTTACGGTATCAATGCGTGCAATTATGTCGCTAATTGATTCGACAAAGTATCTTCCCGCAGGTGTGAGAGCCATGGGCTTGCGCTCAAAAAGCTGAAAGCCAAGCTCCTTTTCCAAATCGGCAATATGTCTACTGAGACTTGGTTGC
Organism: Raoultibacter sp.; assembly: GCA_036638175.1. GTDB lineage: Bacteria > Actinomycetota > Coriobacteriia > Coriobacteriales > Eggerthellaceae > Raoultibacter. Next base: position 2,735 of record JAVWLC010000078.1, read on the forward strand.
GAAACATTAAGTTCGCGAGCTGCTTTCGCATAGTTTAGACACGTTGCGAGAACTATGAACTCACGTGAATAACTGATCATTCTTCCCCCGACTCCTTCGATTAACAGCGCCTGAACCGCTTCATTAATCGCCCCTGCGACGCGAGATGCACATACCCAATCCACTCCGCAAATTATACCATCCGACACTCACGCCACCACACAGGCTCAGTATTCAATCAAGCTCCCAAAAACCACAACAAAGATGATTCGACCCGCGCTGACGTGGGCAGAATCATCTGAATGCAAAACATGAATCGTGCGTTTCGCATTATGCATCTTCCCATGTAGCAGTAGATGGGCATATCTGCAGATGAGTACTTATTATTAAGACATCAAAATTACTCTTATAGGGGGAGTAATAGGAGGAAGGGGATCGAGATGACAATGGCTGAAAATAAGACTATCGAAACAGAAGCAAAGCCATCGGGGATTCAAAGACGAGATTTTTTGAAAGGCGCAGCATTCGGCGCAATGGGAATGTTGCCAATGGCAGCACTTTTTGGGTGCAGCCCACAGCGATCTGAAGCTGTCGACTCAGCTGGAGCTTCAGCGTCAGAAACCACCGGTGCCGCCACAAAAGCAGACGGCGAAGTCATGACCCTTGCGGAAATGAATGCATTTCGCAAGGAACTCATTGATTCAAAAAGCGATTACACCTGTTCAGACGGCGTTGTAATTCCCGCAGTCTACGTTAAGCTTCGAGCACTCATTGACACATACGGCAACGGCGTTGGCTCAGAATTGACCGATGCGAGCTTTAGTGAGGTCATGTACCACTTCAGCGAAGAAGACGCTCAAGCCTATCTCGAAATGCCCATGGGAACCTACTTCACAGCAGTCGACTATTCCGTTGAATCGGGCCGCAGTGAAGCAGAGTGTCTGGCAATACTGGAAGATTTGTCTTCGCGCGGCCTGCTTATGCGCGTCAGGCGCGGAGGCGTTCCGTATTTCCATCAACTCGCTGAAGCGCATGGTATTTGGGAATATTGCCTTCTGAAAGAGAGTACCGCCGAATACACCACTATCCACAGCAGCCAATGGGGATCAGACATCATCCAACAGCTCTACAATGCCGATACACCTTTCTACTACGCCATCCCCGTAAACAAAGAAGTAGTCGCTGATGAGGAGATTCTGCCTTACGACGATTACGAGAAAATCATCGCACGCAATTCAGTATTTGCGGTTTCCAATTGCCAGTGCCGTTTAAGCCATGAGACCATCGGCACCAAAGATGCGGGCAACCATCCTTTGGAAACCTGCTTAACAACAGGTGAGCAAGCTGAATTCTACATTGAGAACGGAATCGGACGAGAGATAGACCGCGAAGAAGCGCTTGCAATCCTAAAGCGAAGCGTTGAAGCAGGCATGGTGCTCCAAAGTGCCTGGACCAAAGACACCGAAGTTATTTGCAGCTGTCATGGTGATTGTTGCGACATTCTCATGTCTTACGTAGCACTCGGCGATGATTATGCCAGCCTCAATAGTTCAATGAACGTCAGCCATTACTCCCTCAAATACGACAAGGATAGCTGTCAAAAATGTGGCTCTTGCGCCGATAGGTGTCCCCTATCTGCCATAACCATAGGCGAAGACGGATTCCCATCAACTGGTCTCACCTGCATTCGCTGCGGACAATGCGGCACAATCTGCCCTGCTTCCGCCCGAAAGCTCGCCCAAAAAGATGCAGAGAGCATTCCTGAGCTTCCGCAGTCTTTGCTCGATGATTACAACCTCAAAGCTGAGTACCGTATGAGAAATGGCATGATCCATTAACGAGCACGGAATACTTGGTAATTGAAACACCACGTAGGTAAGAAATTGAGTCTTTCTCGCCTATAGACGCTCGCTGTGTGCATAGATGCTTTCTATCCGCACAGCGAAGCCAGGAGGAAACATGCATGAGATGGCATTAACCCGTGACGTCGTGGACATGGTGATCCAGGAAGCAGAAGCTGCAGGTGCCGTAGAGGTTCGTGCAGTTCATCTTTCAATTGGATATGTACGCGATATCGTCGAAGACCTGTTCGAACGCTGCTTTACCTATATGGCACGAGGGACCGTTGCAGAAAACGCAGAGCTTGTCATAACGCGCATACCATTTACCGTGCGCTGTAATGCTTGCGGTCAAGTCTTCCACCTTAAGCTTCGCGATTCCGACACATGGCACTGTGTTGCTTGCGGCAAGAAAGACTATCAACTCAATTCGGGCATGGAGTTCACCATCGACAATATCGAAATCGTCAATGCAAATGAGCTTAAGGCTCAAGCCTAGGAGGATGAACACACATGAACGAGACTCGTATACTCGAGGTCAAGCGTGAAATATTCGCCGACAATACGCGTGAGGCAGATTTGTTTCGCGCAGCAAGAAAAGCCGATGATACCTTCATGGTGGATATTATGGGATCACCTGGAGCAGGCAAAACAACGCTTCTCATCGCGCTTATCGAAAGGCTAAAAAACGTTGATGCTCTCAACGGGAAGAGTGCCGCTCCCTCACTCACGGCAGACAACATTCCCCTTAAGGTTGGCGTGATTGAGGCTGACCTCGAATCTGATGTAGACGCCCTCAAGATGAAAGAAGCAGGCATTGATTCGGTGGAGCTCAACACCAAGGGAGTATGCCATGTGGAAATGGGCATGGTAGAGAAAGCCTTCGATGCTTTTGGAGATACAAAATACGATTATCTTTTCTTGGAAAATATCGGCAATCTTGTTTGTCCTGCAGAATTTGATACAGGCTGCCACACCCGAGTCATGCTCCTATCGGTGCCCGAAGGATATGACAAGGTTTACAAATATCCACCGATGTTTGCAGTTGTGGATGCGCTCATTGTCACCAAATGCGATTATCTATCGCTCAATCCTGATTTCGACATGCCTGCGCTCAAAACAGCTGCCACAGCGCTCAATCCTGCGCTCAAAGTCTTTGAGGTATCCGCGCGAACTGGTGAAGGCATGGACGAACTCGCGTCGTGGATTAAAGAGCGTCACGACGAGGCAATGACCGCTGATACGGACTAGCGAAAAGTTTCAACCTGGAGCCGACCTCCTGCCAATGTGCGCTTCGCGTGGTAAACCGTCTCGACTTTCTTTCCCAATGGCCCACTGCGCCCCCGCTTGTGGTTTAATGGTCGAAACTTTTGGACCATTAAGGGGGAGCGTCGTGGACAAAAACATTGCAATCAATCCGCTTGCCGGCGCTTGCGCAAGCGGATCGCAAGACGAATGGCACCATATCCGCCTGCAGCTTTCTGACGACTTCAAAGCATGCAGGAAGATATTCGTTGCACTGGGTGACGAAACGCGACAGCATATTTACGTCACCCTCCTTGAAAGCCCAAACCTTGGCATGCGTGTCGGTGCCATCACGGAGCAGACGCACCTCTCCCGCCCCGCCGTTTCTCATCACCTTCAGATCCTCAAGGATGCTGGCCTTGTTGCTATGCATCGAGAAGGCACACGAAACTTCTACTTCGTCAACGCAAGCGAAGAAGTGTTAGGCGCTCTTGATGCTCTTTTTGGACGCATCCAATTCATTTCACAAAGGATTAATCGCCAGGACGTCTCTTCGTGCTGTCTAGCACACATCTCTGACCTCAAAGATACTCCCCTGCCACCTGTGCACCCCGAAAGGAAGTAGCATGAACACCCTTGAAGCAATTGCCGCACGCCATTCAGTCAGATCCTACCTTGATCGGCCCATCGAAGCTGAAGTCCTTGCCCATCTTCAAAAAGAAGTCGATGCCTGCAATGCAGAAAGCGGCTTATCGTTGCAGCTCATCACCAATGAGCCCGAAGCGTTTCAGGGATTCTTGGCTGGCTATGGCTCCTTCAAGCACGTATCCAACTATCTTGCCGTCGTCGGCACCAAAGGACCTCATCTGAGCGAAACTACGGGATATTACGGTGAGCATATCGTTTTAGAAGCAACCAAGCTCGGACTCGATAGCTGCTGGGTTGGCCTCACGTTCAGGAAGGGTAAAACTCGTTTCCACGCTGGCCCAAACGAGAAACTCGTGTGCGTCATTTCGCTTGGATATGGCGAAACTCACGGTAAAGCCCGCAAAAGCAAGCCAATGGAATCGCTCTGTTCTGTACAAGGTCCAATGCCGTCATGGTTTGAAGAGGGAATGCGCGCCGCAATGCTTGCGCCAACTGCGACAAACCAGCAGAAGTTCCTGATGACATTGGTTGACGAACAGAGCGTTCACTGCGAAGCGCTTAGGGGACCGTACGCAAAGCTCGATCTCGGCATTGTGAAATACCACTTCGAACAAGGCGCAGGCAAGGATAATTTCGTCTGGGTGTGAGGCACGCATCACCCAATGACGGGGCTTTTTGCGTACTCCTTTGCATCCTCAACATAAACTTTGGCGTTCGCGAGATTCCGTTCATACGCCTGCTCGTCAAGCGTGCGAACGACTCTGCCTGGCACACCCACAACTAATGAGCGCTCGGGAATGATCTCGTGCTCCTTAACAAGCGCACCTGCGGCGATAAGAGAGCCGCGACCAACCCGAGCGCCATCCATAACCGTTGCATGCATTCCCACTATGACGTCATCTTCAATAATCGCACCATGCACGATTGCGTTATGACCTACCGAAACACGATCACCAATGATAATCGGGCAATCATAATCGCTGTGGAGCGTGGCGTTATCCTGAACGTTGCTCTTGTTGCCAATGCGGATAGACTCTACCTCGCCACGAATAGCAGCACTAAACCAGACCGAGCTCTCTTCGCCAAGGATCACATCGCCACTAATTGTCGCGTTTTCTGCAATAAATGACGCCCTAGAAACATCGGGTCTCATTCCCTTAAATTCGATAATCACGCATACTCCTCACAGGTGCCGTAAAAGCTCCGAATGGTTGTTTCATTATGCAGGAATAAAAAACGGCTGACGGGCAGCCGTTTTGGTTATTCGTTTTTCTCAGAAGCGTAGAAGGTTGCGTTTTCGAATGTCTCCTCAATCGATTTTCCGTCGATAAACGAAAGACCTAAGAATTCGCTTACGGTGGGAACCAGCTCGCTCACGTCTAAGTAATGACCCTTATCATTAAGCTGGTCGGTTGCCTGAGCACGCCAATACCGATCATTCACGTCAGTCAAATAGTACAGCGTACTATCAACCTCCATGTAAACCGAATGATGAGCGTGCAGATACATAGGCAGCTCATCAAAGGACACGTCAAGCTCTTCTGTTGCCTTCGTTCCCATAGCGGACCCCTTCTCTTTCGGGAAACACCTTACACCCATCATAGCAAGGAACCCGCTAGCGCGAAACCGAAATAATGGAATGCGTACCATAAGCTTTCATTTAGCCGCGCCGCGCTTTACTTCAGCTGGTCTTTCATGTCTTGATTGAGCTTTTTACGCAAGCGATCTGTCCATTGCTTATTGTCTCGAATCAATTCATCGCAGAATTCAGCGACATCGGGGCCTGTTACATCGAGTACCTGCTTGCCTTCACGGGCACTTGCTTCGAACAGATCGATGAGATCGTATTGCGTTTGGAGCATATCGAGCCCGCTTCCACTCGCAGAGCTCCACATGTAATGCTGCATTTTTTCGAATACAAACTGGTAGTCTTCTGGCAAAGCTTCTACCCTGGCCATTTGCTCGCGATACTTTTGCTTATCTTCTTTAATTTTTGTAATGAAGTCAGGCACGGTTGTTCTCCTTCCCTGAAAAATACTGCCGGATTTCCTCGTTGAGTTTTTCGTGCGAGGTTGTCGCGGCCGCTGTCGATGCGGTAGCCGATGCGTGAAGCAACTCATCACAAAAAGCTGCCACATCATCTCCAATGACATCCAAAACTGGTTTGCCTTCAGCCGCGCTTGCCTCAAACAGGTCCAACAGCGCTTCGTACGTTGTCATATCGCTACCAGCAGCGCCGAAATTATACAGGTACTTTTGAATTCTCTTGAATGCGTAGCGGTAGTCTTTTGGAAGGGCATCGACCTGCTTCATAAACTGTCGATAGGCTCTTTTTTCATCAAGATCACCTACCACCAGTTCTACAAATGATTTTGCCAAGCTCATTGTTCTCTCCTTAACTGGGACAGCTTTGAGGCAACAAAATCCCATCGCTCCCAAAATAGTTGCAGTTCGGCACGACCAGCAT
>JAVWLC010000079.1:0-6870 GCA_036638175.1 Raoultibacter sp.
TAGTCTTATTTGGACTTCCGATTTCCTATGCCCTGTTCGGTGCTGACCAGGTAGGGCCTGTTTCGGTTCTCATTGCATTTGCTGTCCCACTGTTCAATATTTTGGCGGTGCTTACCTTTGAAATGCATCGTGAGGCAAAGGTCAGCGTTGGTTCAGTGATTCGAGGTATTGTTGTGAACCCGCTTGTGATCGCAGGTGCTGCTGGGATCCTGTGTGCACTTATAGGGGTCCAGTTCCCTGTGGTGATTGAAACAACAGTACTGCAGGTTGCTCAGGTTGCTACACCGCTGGCATTGATTGCGCTTGGTGGATCGTTTTCAATAGGGGACGCTCAGAAGAACTGGCGGGTGCTTTCGTGTATTGTGGCTGTTCGATTGATTATCGTGCCGGTGGTTTTTCTTGCGCTTGCGGTTGTTCTTGGTTTTCGGGGGCCTGCCTTGGGTGCCCTCCTTGCACTATTTGCAAGTCCGGTTGCGGTGAGCAGTTATCCTATGGCTCAAGAACTTGGCGGCGATGATGAACTTGCGGGGCAGATTGTTGCGTTAGGCACGGCTGTTTCACTCGGTACCTTGTTTGTTCTTATTTCTGTGCTTGCCTCCCTTGGCCTACTCGCAGTTTAACGATACGGTTTCGTTACGAAGATACTCTTGTGAGCGTATGGTGCCTGCTCGTGCGGTCGCTTATGATGTGGGCATGGATAACTTCTTAGTAAATACGAAAAAGATGGATGCGACCGATTGGCTGTTAGACGCAGCTATTGCGCTTGGTGCGTTTGCCTTCGGATGTATCCAGTTGCTTTTGACTACATCATCAGTTGTGATGCCCGATGAGATGTTCCGTCAGCTCTTGGGCATTCCTAACATGATGCCGCAGACATCTGCCTATGTTGCGCTTGCTCTGACCACGTTGCCCCTTGTGCTGCGACGGAAGTTTTCGTGGCCTGTCTTCATTTTTGTCACCATAGTATTTTTGGGCACGCAAGATTTGTTGCGGGGCTACACGCTTGCCATCATTGGCCCCATTGTTGCCCTTTGTACGATTGCATATGAGCGAGGCCGCGTTGAAGCAATTATTGGTACGGTATTGGCGGTTATAGCCGTTATTATGTCACCTGTTTCATCAAACAGCGCGAGCCTTATTGAACTTATGCGCGTACAGAACATCACGTATCTGATTGCTGCCGCATTGGGTGGATATGCTGTTCGCACGCATCAAGAGTATGTCGCCGAAACGGAGCAGCGGGCAATTGAAGCCGAAAAAACGCGCGAAGAAGAAGCTGCTCGGAGGGTGGAAGAGGAACGCGTTCGTATCGCGCGAGAGATCCACGACATAACGGCACATTCGCTTTCGGCGGTAAGTATCCAGGCGGCTGCCGCTGAACGCCTGATCGACAAAGATCCCGTTGCGGCAAAAGATGCCATCAGGATTGTACGAACCACTTCAAAAGACGCACTCGAAGAGATTCGCAGCATGATTGGCGTCTTACGTAGCAACGATGCGCACGCAGAAACCACGCCGACTGCTGGCACGGATCGCATGGATGACCTCGTGGGATATCTTGAAGATGCAGGACTAACCGTCGAGTGTGATGCTTCAGGCTATGATCGCGAACGGGTACCTGCCTACATTGATGTTGCATTGTTTGGTATTGCTCGCGAGGCGGCAACCAATATCGTGCGTCATGCGGAAGCAACACAGGTTTGGATTAAGTACTCCCTTGACGGGGAGCATGTTCGTTTGTCTGTTGAAGACGATGGTCGTGGTCGTGATGAGAAGGCCGTTGTTACAGGGCACGGCATCGAAGGCATGAAAGAGCGTGTCGGTTTACTTGACGGCACTATATCTGCACACAATAGAACAGGTAAGGGATTTGCTATACGTGTTGACGTTCCCTTACATGAGATAGGGAGGCATCATGAGTGAAGAACTGATCGGAGGAGCAAACCTCTACGATGACAAGTATCGCGAGATGCAAGAACGCATGCGCCAGAGAAGCGAAGAGGTTGCTCGCATTGCTGATGAAGCCTACGCCCATTCACCCGAACTGCGGGTTGTTATTGTGGATGATCAGGACCTGGTACGTAATGGCTTCAGGCTCATCCTTTCGTCCTTTGAAAACTTGAAGGTTGTAGGAGAGGCGAGCAATGGCCGCGAAGCGGTTGAGGTTGTGCGCAAAGCAAAGCCCGATGTGGTACTGATGGATATTCGCATGCCGATCGAAAACGGTATTGAGGCAACTCGTCAAATCACCACCGACCCCGAACTTGCTGATACGCATGTGCTTATTTTGACAACGTTCGATATTGATGAATATGTTTATGACGCATTATCGGCAGGAGCAAGCGGATTCATGCTGAAGGACTCTGAGCCCGATGAGATTGCCTCAGCCATCGAGGTTGTCGCGCAGGGCGATGCGCTTATTCAGCCGTCGATCACGCGCAGACTTGTGGAGACGTTCGTTAATTCGCGATCGCGCAAGGCGCATTCCGATGCTTCGCTTTCGGTGTTGACTGATCGTGAGCGCGAGATCCTTGCTTATGTTGCGCGCGGTCTTACGAATGATGAAATAGCGGTTGACCTTGTTATATCGCCTGCTACGGTAAAAACGCACGTAGCTCGTGTGATGTCGAAGCTTGGTGCGCATGATCGTGCGCAGTTGGTGGTGCTGGCATACGAAAACGGGCTGGTTGTCGCTGGGTCATAAGGCAGGCGCCTGCTTGTTGGTTGCGGATGACAGTGGCTGGCACTTGGTAGTCCGATTTCGTGCGAGATGATAATTCTTTGAAAATCTTAGTCGTAGTGGCTGAGATTTTCTCATTTTTGCTTGCATTTCGGGGTTGTAATGATATTATTTCTGCGATGTTTAGCACTCGTTACCGAAGAGTGCTAGCACTCTATCGGTTTGAGTGGTTAAATAGTGCGGTGCCGCAAAGCGGTACAAACAGTGTGTACATCAGCCGCAGTTGTGGCTGCACAAAAAAGTAATAAGCACACGTGCATACAAGCTGAGTGAAAGGAAGGCATGGGTCATGAATCTGAAACCATTGGGTGACCGCGTCATCATCAAGCAGGACGAAGCCGAATCAACAACGGCATCGGGCCTCTATCTCGCCACCGAAGCCAAGGAAAAGCCGCAGACAGGCGTTGTTCTTGCGGTGGGCGATGGCAAACTTGACAAAGATGGCAAATATTTGCCGATGCCCGTCAAGGTTGGCGATAGGGTTATCTATGGCAAATTCGGCGGAACCGAAATCACTACAGAAGGCGAAGATGTTTTGATCCTTCGTGCTGACGACCTGTATGCAGTCTTCGCATAATTCTTGAGTTTTCTGATCCCTACCAGGCATATTCGCCGTTCTGCGATATTCATGTAGGACACGCGAATTGAAGTGAAAGGAACTAAGTATCATGGCTAAAGATATTAAGTTTGATTCTGATGCACGCAGCGCTCTTGCTGCTGGCGTTTCGAAATTGGCCGATGCGGTCAAGGTAACCCTTGGGCCTAAAGGTCGCTACGTTGCTCTTGAAAAGTCCTATGGCGCACCCATCATCACCAACGACGGTGTGACGGTTGCTAAGGAAATCGAGCTGGAGGATCCCGTAGAGAACATGGGTGCTCAGCTTGTCCGTGAAGTTGCCGTTAAGACCAACGATGTTGCAGGCGACGGCACCACCACAGCAACGCTCCTTGCTGACGTGATTGTTTCTGAGGGTCTTCGCAACGTAACAGCAGGCGCTGATGCGCTTGGTATTCGTCGTGGTATCCAAAAGGCTACCGACGCTGTTGTTGAAGTCATCAAGAAGAACGCAACGGAAGTTTCTGGCAAAGAGCAGATTGCTAACGTTGGCACCATTTCTGCAGGTGATGCTGAGATCGGCACCAAGATTGCAGAAGCAATGGACGCGGTTGGCAAAGACGGTGCAATTTCTGTTGAAGAAAGCCAGACCTTTGGTATCGAGATGGATATCGTCGAAGGCATGCAGTACGAGCGCGGCTACATTTCACCGTACATGGCTACCGACATGGAGAAGATGGAAGCTGTCCTCAAGGACCCCTACATCCTTTTGACCGACCAAAAAGTCACCAACATCCAAGAGATGGTTCCGCTGCTTGAAGAGGTCATGAAGACGGGCCGCCCGCTGTTCATCGTTGCTGAAGACGTTGAGGGCGAAGCGCTTGCTACCATCCTTTTGAACAAGCTCCGCGGCACGTTTAACTGCGTTGCTATCAAGGCTCCTGGCTTCGGTGACCGCCGCAAGCGCATCCTTGAGGACATCGCTGCTGTTACGGGCGCTCAGGTTATCGACAAGGACTTCGGCATGACCATGACCGATGCCACTATCGAGATGATGGGCCATGCCAAGACCGTCAAGGTCACCAAGGACTCCGCACTCATCGTTGATGGTGCTGGCGATAAGAAGACCATCGACGAGCGCGTTCATCAGATCAAGGCCGAACTCGAGCGCGTTGATTCTGACTTCGATCGCGAGAAGCTCCAAGAGCGTCTTGCTAAGCTTTCGGGTGGCGTTGCTGTTCTTAAGGTTGGCGCAGCTACCGAATCTGAGCTCAAGGAAAAGAAGAGCCGCATTGAGGATGCTCTGCAGGCAACCCGCGCAGCGGTTGAAGAGGGCATTGTTGCAGGCGGCGGCGTTGCGCTTGTCAATGCAATCTCTGCGCTCGATAAGGTGAAGACCGAAGACAAAGACGAAGCTGTCGGCGTTGACATCGTACGCAAGGCACTTGAGTCTCCTATGCGCGCTATTGCTCAGAACGCCGGCTTTGAAGGCAGCGTTGTTGTCGAGCACGTCAAGGGCATGAAGGCTGGCGAAGGCCTGAACTGCGCAACGGGTGAGTACGGCAACATGATCAAGATGGGCGTCAATGATCCTGTCAAGGTAACCCGCACCGCATTGCAGTCCGCTGCAAGCGTTGCAGCTCTCATCCTCATCACCGAGGCAACCATCAACGAGATACCCAGCGAAGGCCCCGATTTGTCAGCACTTGCTGGCGGCGGCGGCATGGGCGGGATGATGTAGGCTGCCAACTTTGTGAGACGCGGCAAAAACTCGGGCCGCTTCAATCAACCAGAACGCTTCACCAAGAAGGGAATCCGGATTTCGGGTTCCCTTCTTTGCGATGCGGTGGTGCTGATTGGCGGCACGGGCCTGCCCCGAAGCAAGTACCTGTGACGGGTAATCGGTCCAGCACATCATCGGTATTCATAAGCTTTCTGCTTACTTTTGTATTTCAACCTTGAGAGCCAACAACAAGAATAAGGAATAAAATAATAGCTAAAACTTGTAAAAAACCTAATAAAGGTTAAAATATTAGCCATGATTACTATAGAACAAAAGACATCTAAGGATATAAGCGTATCGGTCGCGATGCGTGTTCGAAAACGTCGCAAGGAACTCAAACTTACGCAAGAGCAATTGAGCAGCAAGGCTGGAATGTCGCTTGCATCCTATAAGCGCTTTGAGCAAAAGGGACTCATCGCTTTCGATTCACTCATTCGTGTTGCTATAGCTCTCAGTTGCGAAGATGACTTCGATGCGCTGTTCGCCAAGCGTGGCTACGCATCGATTGAGGAGGTTATTCGTGAGCAGAAACACTGATAAAACAACGTCTGAAGTTTCTCTAAAGAGTGGCATGCAAAAAGACCGAGATAAATCTAGCATGCTTGAAAACCTTGACGCTACCCTTGCCTCTCTTCGCGTAATTTTGGATGGGAAGCATGTGGGCACTCTTGCCCAAACCGAGGAAGGCGTACTTGCTTTTCAGTACACTAATTCATGGGTAAAGACGGGGTTTTCTTTGAGTCCGTTCAGTCTTCCTCTTGAAAGACGAGTATTCGTGGCAAAGTCACACCCGCTTGATGGTGTATTCGGTATCTTTGACGATAGTCTTCCAGATGGCTGGGGTCGCCTTCTTGTAGATAGAACGCTACGGGAGTGTGGAATGGATCCATTTTCTATCGGTCCGCTCGTACGCCTTGCTATTGTTGGAAAGAGTGGAATGGGAGCTCTTGAGTACGAGCCGGATATCTCTCTTGTTCCCACATCTGTGCTTGGAGATCTAGATGAAATAGCAGATGCGTGTGCGAAAATGCTGGCTACAGATCAATCCGATGACCTCGACACTCTGTTTGCACTGGGCGGCTCGTCCGGCGGCGCACGTCCAAAGATTCTTACAGCTCTTGATGGTGAAGACTGGATCGTTAAGTTCCCTTCCTCGTTGGATTCTGCTCGCATCGGTGCAGAAGAGTATGCGCTGACGCTTGCGGCACGTACGTGCGGAATTGAAACGCCTGAAGTTCGGTTACTGCCGTCAAAACAGTGCTCAGGTTATTTCGCTATTAAGCGTTTCGACAGGGTGCGTGATCAATATGGGAGCTCTCGCAAGGTTCATATGGCTTCTGTTGGTGCTCTTCTTGAAACCTCGCATCGCATTCCCAACCTCGATTACGATCTTCTTTTGCATTTGACCCTTAAGCTAACAAGCGATATGCAGGAAGTTGAGCGATTGTATCGTTTGATGGTGTTCAACGCTTTAGTGGGAAACAAGGATGATCATGCTAAGAATTTTACGTTCATGTATGAGAGCATCTTTGATGCGTGGACGCTATCCCCAGCTTATGACTTAACCAGAAACGCCGGGATGAACGGTCAACATGCTACAACAATCAACGGCAAGGGCATGAATGTGACTTTGGATGACTTGAAGGAAGTTGGCGAGCGATCTGGCTTGTCGTCGCGTGTTGTGCGCACTGTGCTCGATGAGGTTGAGGATGTTGCACGGCGCGTACTGAGTGAGCTTGACGCATTGCTGTAGGTGAAAGTATCGAGCCATGAAATACTGCGACGTTCAGG
>JAVWLC010000079.1:6880-8903 GCA_036638175.1 Raoultibacter sp.
TCTAGCAGGTGTCGTGCGAAAGCAATAGCATCGTCGATGTTGCCGCGGAAGTGATCTTCGCCCACAATATCCACGAAGCCCGCGCGACGCATGGTTTTCATCGGTTGCTCGTTGGCGTGTGAGAAGATGAGGCTGACACCGTTCTCCTGGCAGTATGCATGAAGATTTTCCAGTGCATTCATACCTGTTGAGTCGAGTGACGGAACGCCGCGCATGCGTATGATCAGATACTTTGTGAAAGATTTTACCGAGATGTCGGAGATTCGGTCCGTCATGCCGAAGAATAGGGGGCCGTTTATCTCGTACACACGCACGCTTTCGGGCAGTTCGCGTAGGTGCGTGACCTCGGAATCCTCGTCGCCGTAATACTTCCAGCCTTTGACCTCGGATTCCTCGCTTACTGTCTTCATGAATAGAACGACCGTAATCAACATACCCACGGCGATGGCTACCACAAGATCGAACACGATAGTGAGCGTAAAGGTGAGCAGCAGCGTGGCTACCGCACCGTGAGAGGCGGTTTTGCATAGGTGCACGAAGTTGCGCCAGCCGGACATGTTGTACGCGACGTGTAGCAAAATTGCAGCGATGGTGGGCATGGGAATGAGCGCTGCATAAGGCATGAAGAACACGAGGACAAGGAGCAGAACCAGTGCATGGGTCATGCCGGCTACGGTTCGGCCGCCGTTTTTGACGTTTGCGGCAGTGCGAGCGATGGCGCCTGTTGCCGGAATGCCGCCGAAAAGCACGGATCCAATGTTACCCACACCCTGTGCTACTAACTCCATGTTGCTGCGGTGATGTGAACTGATCATGCTGTCGGCAACGACGCAGGACAGAAGCGATTCGATAGCGGCCAGAATGGCGATGGTGATGCCGTTCGCCAATTGATTGCTTAAGAGATCAATGCTGAGCTGGGGAATATGGAATGTAGGCAGACTGCTGTTAATAACGTAGAGGTCGCCAATGGTGTTCACCTGCATCCCAAGGCCGCTAACCATCGCCACGCCCACCACAAGTGCCACCAATGATCCGGGAATACGCGTTTTCACCTTGGGCCATAAGAAGAGGATGGCGAGACATACTGCACCCACGACCAGCGCCTGCCAATGTACCGTATTGATGCTCTGAGTGACGGCTTGGAGCTTGTCCATGGTTTCAACCGTGGGGACACCAGGCGAAAAGGAGAGACCGAGGAAGTCTTTGACCTGTCCGATGACAAGCGTCACGGCAATCCCCGCTGTGAAGCCTATAGTGATGGTGTAAGGCACGAAGCGGATAAGCGAACCCAGCTTGAAAAAGCCCATCAGCATAAGTATGACGCCAGCGATGATGGTGGCCGCGACAAGGCCATCTATGCCGTCGGTTGCCACGATGCCCGCCACGATGGTGGCGAATGCCGCCGTGGGTCCCGAAATCTGCACGCGGCTACCGCCGAGAAAGGCTATCAAGAATCCTGCGATTATAGCCGTGTAGAGGCCCTGTTCGGGACTCACTCCTGAGGCGATGGCTAGGGCGATAGAGAGCGGTAGTGCCACCACGGCAACCATGACGCCCGAGACGACGTCTTTGGGTAACTGCCTTTTGAGTTCCTTTTTGTCAGAGTGCTTAATGATGCTGAAAAGAATCGGTTTAATCTTGTCGCGTTGCATATCCTGCTCTTCTGGGTTGTCGGTTCTCGCTCGGCGCGCGAAAACATTCCGTCTAGGCGAGGCTCAGACGGAATGTGAGCGAATTCTATGTGGTTAGATGCGGTGTTTACCCTTATGAGCTTATCATACCCTGTTCTTTGCAGCAAAGGATTCCTTGTCACGAACGCTTGGGCTTTGGAGCCTGGATTAGTGATGCGCGTAGAGGTGAGGTGTCTGAAGATCGCATTAGGGCCGGAGGAACAAGTTCGGTTTTGAAGTGTTTGGCAGGTGAAAATGCTCCTTAATTGGTTAGGTCTACAAGGGGGTCCACATTTATCACCAACGAAATACAGTGTGTTTATCAGAGCCATATGCGCTGCTATACTCGGTAA
>JAVWLC010000080.1:0-8903 GCA_036638175.1 Raoultibacter sp.
TCGACACCTCAGCCGATCCTGGTCGAGTTGACTCGCCGCCAACATCAATAATATGAGCGCCTTCTTCAAGCATCCGCATCGCATGAGCGATTGCCTGCTCGTCAGTCTCATAGTCTCCCCCGTCAGAGAATGAATCAGGGGTAACGTTGAGGATGCCCATAATTATGGGCATCCTTGGGTCAAATTTGAATTCAGCGCAAGACCAAGTCATCTTGTAATTACTCGCCGTCCTTCTTGTTGTTCTTCTCGTCAGGAACACCAGACACTTCTGAACCTTCGGTGGACGTTGGTGCTTTGTCCACATGCTCAGCTGGCGCTTCTTGCCCAGACTCTGAGCTGTTATCCTGCGGATTTTTCTTCGTTTTCGGATCAACTGATGAGTCTTCAAGAATTTCCTGGAAGCGATTTTCAAGTTCAGAGAAGAAGCTTGAGCCACCACTTGATGCTGCAGGACGTCCCGGATCGTTCGGGTCCTGATCACCAGGAGCTACCTCAGCAGCGCGCCAGTTCGGATCAGCCAAGCGTGCTTCCTCTTCTGCCTTGCGGGCTTCTTCGGCAGCCTTCATGGCCTCTTCGTCCTTGCGACGAGCCTCAGCTTCTTCTGCATCCTTCTTCGCGATGATATCTTTCTCGCGCTTCAGATAATCAGACCAGTTGTTGTCGAGCAGCGATTCGCACGCTTCACCTTCAACGGTTTCGCGCTCAAGCAGGACGCTTGCCATCAGGTCCATCTGCTCACGGTTCTTCGACAGGATTTCATAAGCACGATCGTGAGCATCTTTCATGATGCGCGCAACCTCTGCGTCAATGCGACGAGCAGTCTCTTCTGAATAATCCTGCGTATTGCCGTAATCGCGACCTAGGAACACTTCGTGATTGGGCTGACCAAATACCTGCGTACCCAGCTCTGCACTCATGCCATACTGCGTAACAATAGCGCGAGCCATCTTCGTCGCACGCTCAAGGTCATTGCTCGCACCCGTAGTGATGTCGTCACAGAAAAGCTCTTCTGCCACACGACCACCGAGGAATACGGCAAGCTCGTCACGCATTTCACCCAAGCTATTAAGCACCTTGTCTTCTTTGGGAATAGAAAGCGTGTAGCCAAGGGCACGGCCGCGCGAGATAATCGAAATCTTATGAACAGGATCAGCCTTTGAAAGCGTGTGACCAATGAGAGCGTGACCGCTTTCATGGTAGGCAATCGTGCGCTTTGTTTGCTCATCCATAACGCGCCCTTTGCGCTCAGGACCAGCAATAACGCGCTCCATCGATTCGCTAACTTCTTGCTGCGTGATAATCTTTTTGCTGCGGCGCGCCGTCAAAAGTGCGCTCTCGTTCATGAGGTTAGCAAGGTCGGCGCCCGTAAAGCCCGGCGTGAGCTTTGCCACCTTCGAAAGATCAACATCGCTGCCGATTGGCTTGTCTTTAGAGTGAACCTTGAGAATCTTTTCGCGGCCCTTCACGTCAGGCGCATCAACCACAATTTGACGATCAAAACGGCCGGGACGCAGCAACGCTGGATCCAGGATGTCAGCACGGTTTGTAGCCGCAATAAGCACAACCGAATCATTGGAGTCAAAGCCGTCCATCTCGACGAGCAGCTGGTTCAGCGTCTGCTCGCGTTCGTCATGTCCGCCACCCAAGCCAGCACCACGCTGACGGCCAACGGCATCAATTTCGTCAATGAAGATGATGGAAGGAGCAGCGTCTTTGGCCTGCTGGAACAAATCGCGTACACGCGAAGCGCCAACACCGACGAACATCTCAACGAAGTCAGAGCCAGAGATACTAAAGAAGGGCACACCCGCTTCACCCGCAACAGCGCGAGCCAAAAGCGTTTTACCAGTACCCGGAGGTCCCACAAGAAGGCAACCGCGGGGAATCTTTGCGCCCATCGACTGGTACTTAGCAGGATTTGCCAAGAAGTCTTTGATCTCGGTCATCTCTTCGACCGCTTCGTCGACACCAGCAACGTCAGCAAACTTAACATCGGGACGCTCTGCTGCTGTTTTCTTCGTTTTCGCTTTACCAAACGACATCTGCGAATTGTTCGCCTTCTGCATTTGCGAGAAGATGATAAAGAAGAACACACCGATAAGGATGATCGGCAAGAGCGTGATCAGGATGTCGATAAAGCCTGAGGGTAAACGCACTTCGTATTGCGTGTTTGGATGCTTGGCCATAAGCTCACCAAGCGAGTCTTGCCCAACGTAAGTCGAGGTGAAATTACGTTCTTCACCAAGATCTTCAACGGCAATATCGGTTGTTGCAACTCCAGTCAGAGGCTTGCTGGTGAGTGGATTTTTCACCATACCAATCTGAGCGTTGAGCGCATCAAATGCTGAGTTGAAGGCTGTTGCCGCAGTAGATCCTGCGGTGACTGCGGGATAATACGTTCCTGAAACGGTATGATCACCCGCACTATAAATCACCTTGGTAACACGATCCTGCTCAACGGCCTGCACAAATTCCGACGTAATAAGCGTGTCGGTTTGTGTGGTGTTGGACATATTCAAAAATTGGTTGCCGACGAACAACGCGACCAAAGCGAACAAGATCACCGAAATGATAGCTGTCCGCGCGCTCGGCGGCTGTGGTTGTCTTTGTTGTTGGTTTGCCATGTAATCTAAATCTTTCTTATAGCCGAGTTTGCCCCGTCTTAAGCGGGTGCCATGTTTCTTTAGTAAAGCTCTGGTTTCAAAACGCCAACATAGGGAAGGTTTCGATACCTTTCAGCATAGTCGAGACCATACCCAACGATGAACTGGTCAGGACATTCGAAACCAATATACTTACAATCTATTTTTGCTTGCTGCAGTGTCTTCTTCCGCAAAAGCGTAGCAACCTCAATCGACGCAGGATTGCGCGCCGAAAGGTTTTTCATCAGATACGTAAGGGTGAGACCGCTGTCGAGGATGTCCTCTGCAATCACAATGTGGCGACCTTCGACCTGCGAGGAAAGATCCTTCAAAATTCTCACAACACCAGAACTCTTTGCGCCATTGCCATACGAAGATATGGCCATATAGTCCATCTCAATGGGAAGTTCAATCTTCCGAGCGAGGTCAGCCATGAATATTGCTGCCCCGCGCAGAACAGAGATAAGCACGATACCCTGTCCATCTTGCGCAACAACATCCGCATAATCCTGCGTGATTTGGGCGCCGATTTCGGCGACCCGATGAGCGATATCCTGCTCAGAGAACAGTACCTCTTGTATATCTTCGTGCACAGTAGCCCTTTTCAAGTAGTAGCCTTGCATGTTGAACCCTCGGTGCCATCATCCGCCCAAAAGCTAAAACCGCAGTTCGGACAATGTACAACCCGCCAACCTTCGTAAGCGATAAGTGTATCATTACGTCGTTGCGATTAATTCACAATACGGTAACACGGTACCACAGCCCATGATTTTCACATTTTGCTACCTTTGAGGGATTGCGGGATTACTCGGATCCGAGAAGATCAGGGAATTCCTCGAGCAATTTAGTTACGGGCAAGCCAATAACCGTATCAATATCTCCATCAACGCGCTCTACAAGCTTCGCGCCTTCACCTTGCACGGCATAGGCACCAGCTTTGTCGAATGATTCTCCGCATTTTAGATAATCGGCGATTGCTTCATCGTCGAGATCTTTGAATGTGACCCGGCTGGTCTCGCAAAACGTCCGGAATCCAACTGAGACCTTTTCGGGGTCAAGCGCCATAATCATCCAGACCGAAACCGAGGTGTGCACCTCATGGGTATTGCCCGAAAGCTTGCGCAACATACCCTTGGCATCAGAGAGGCTTTTTGGCTTCCCGAAAATAGTGCCATCAAGCACCACCATCGTATCTGCCCCAATGACAACAGCAGCACCGCGATACTCTGGATTGCCCAGAACCTCCTGCACCACAGCACCTGCTTTGCGCTCGGCCAGCTTTTTTGCCGCCTCGGGCGGATCAGCAAGCAGGTCAGCATCAAGTTGCTCATCAACCTCTGATACATGCACCACAAAGCGCACGCCCGCTTTTTCAAGGAGCTCCTTGCGGCGCGGACTTCCTGACGCAAGAATCACGTCGATGCGCTCAGGCTGTTGAACGGGCTGAACGGGTTCGTCTGGCAGATTAGATTGTTGTTTTTGCTCTTGAGTATCCATGGGCGATATTGTAACGCAATCCGTTTCAGCAAAACCCTACGACTTCTTGCGTCGGGCGCGATAGGCTGCCATAGGCTCAATGCGAACACCGTTCTTATTGGCGCTGATCGCAAGATCGCCCTGAATGTTGTTCGTATAGCCGCTAACAGGTCCGCCTTCAGCAAAGCCCGCAAGCACCCGTTCAATAGATGCCGTTTCTACGCGCGCATCACTTCCGAGCATGAGCTGAAGAAGCTGCATGCATGCGCGACGCTGCAAAGGCAGGGGCTCTTTACCAAATTCGGGAGCAATCACGCATCCCGCGCCGTAATCAACGCCCAGTTCATCAGCCGAAACAAGCCACTCAACAAACCGCTCGACCAAGCATGTTGTTTGCTCTTCGAGCATATCGTCTTCGTCAGCAATGAGGTTCATCGTTCGGCACAGCGTATCGAGTACCTGCGGATTGCGCTCTTTTGCGCGGGCAACCATCTCATGGCGCACGAAAGCGCGGAACCGGTCGGTGTGAGCGTTGGTGGCATCCTCGCGCCACAAACAACCTTCTTCATCGCGCATGACTGGCTTATCTCCCTGAGCGCGTGCTTCAATGTAGGCACGTAAGTCTTCTCTACTCACATCAAGCAAGGGACGAACCACAGGACCGTTGCGATACAGCATCGAGCGAAAACCACCAGGTCCCGTACCCACGATTGAGCGCATATAGAAGTTCTCCGCACGATCATCTTGGGTATGCGCGGTAAAAATACGTCCCTCAGACAGCGGGGCTGCAGAATGCATACAGAGACTTTCCAGCGCCTCGTTGGCGGCAAGGTAGCGCTCGTGGCGCGCTAGGGCTTCAACGTTTTCGCCTGTTCTGCGCGCTTCACTTGCGATATCAATCTCGCAGGAAAATAAGGGGATGTTGAGCAACTCGGCTAGCTTGGTGACAAAGACTTGATCAGCATCGGCGTCCTCGCCTCTCAGCTGGTGATTCACGTGGAGCATTGCTACAAGCCCAATCCGACCTGCATCTTGTAATTCTCGCGCGAGATAGGCAAGAGCCGTCGAATCAGACCCCCCAGAAACCATAAGGAGCACGGGTGTTTCAGGAAGTGCAAGTTCTCGCTGATCAATTGTCAGGTTAATCTGCTCGATCAATTCCTGTGATTCCCTCATGACAAACCCCCGATTCCCTCAAAGAGTGCGGTAGAAAGGTAGCGCTCACCGGTGTCCACCGCAACCGTGACAATGATTGACTCTTTTGCTTCAGGATGCTCAGCAACAAGTTTTCTGACACCAGCCACATTCGCACCAGATGAGATGCCAACAAGCAAGCCTTCTTCAGCAGCCATCCAGCGTGCTTGCACAAGAGCATCTTCAGTAGTGATAGGAAGCGCACCATCAAGCACCTCAAGATCGAGCGTTGCAGGAATGAAGTTGGCACCAATACCCTGAATGCCGTGTGCTGCAGGTTTAAGCTCTTCACCTGCGCGAGCTTGTGCGATAAGGGGGCTTTCAGCAGGCTCAACAGCAAAGTATTGCGTTGCTGCACCCTGACTTATGAAGTAGTGCGCAAGACCAGAAATGGTTCCGCCCGTGCCCGCTCCCGCAACAATAAAGTCAGGAGCCTTACCCAGTGCAGCTTCGATTTCTGGCGCCGTATGCTCCTCATGAGCAAGGGGGTTATCCGGATTGGTAAACTGTCCCACAATCCATGCCCCGGGCTCATCGGCAGCAATTTTTTCTGCACACGCAACCGCACCTGCCATACCTTCAGCAGCGGGGGTCAAAACCAACCGAGCTCCATATGCTGCAAGAAGAGCGCGGCGTTCGCGACTCATTGACTCAGGCATGGTTAGAACAACATCATACCCGCGAGCTGCTCCAATCATCGCAATAGCAACACCCGTATTTCCGCTCGTCGGTTCAACGAGGACACTTTTACCTGGAACTATGACTCCGCGCTGTTCGGCATGATCGAGCATCGAGAGTGCAGCGCGGTCTTTAATCGAAGCGCCTGGATTTGATGCCTCATATTTTGCATAGACTTCGGCACCCACCTCAGCAGAAAGCTTTTCAAGCCTGATCAGACTTGTGTTTCCGATAGACCGAGAGACCTCGTCCATGCCAGCTCCTATCAATAATACATTCGCCCATTCGGGCAGACCAAATCAACACTTAAGGCTAGTCCTGTTTCAGGTTAGCTTACGACATACGACGATATTTTCAACATGCGTTGTATGGGGAAACATGTCTACTGGCTGCATCGCTTCAATGGCGTAACCCTGCTTCATGAGGTAAGCAACATCACGCACCTGCGTTTCAGGGTTGCATGAAATGTAAACCACTCGTTTCGGTGCAAGCGCTGCAAGGGCATCGAGGAATTCTTCGCTCGATCCTGAGCGCGGCGGGTCCATGAGCACAACGTCAACCTGCGCCGTGCCGTCTTCTTCAACAAGACCGCGCATAAACGCACCGGCATCGTCGGCAACAAACTCGGCATTCTCGATACCATTATGACGCGCATTCGCACGCGCATCACGAATAGCCGCCTCAGTGTCATCAACGCCAATCACCTTTGCTGCATGAGCCCCATCATCACCAATTCCACGGGCGGCAACAAGACCAATTGTGCCTGTACCACAGTAGGCATCCACCACGGTTTCGGTGCCCGACAGACGCGCAAGCTCGATGGCGCGCTGATAGAGAACTTCAGTCTGACCTGCATTCACTTGATAAAACGATTGTGAAGAAATACGAAAGCTCAGCCCGCATATTCGATCGAGAATGAACCCAGGACCGTAGATCTTGGTTTCGCTTTCCCCAAGGATTACGTTGGTCTGACGTGTGTTGCAGTTTTGTACGATCGAGGTAATTTCAGGGCATTTCTTGATGAGCGATTGAGCAAATCGCTTTGATCCCGGGAATTGGTTTCCGTTCGTAACCAGCGTCACCAACACCTCGCCGCTCGTATGCCCAACGCGCACGATGACATGCCGGAGAAAGCCCGTGTTGGTTTCTTCACGATAAGGATCAAGACGGCTTGATGGCATGAGATCTCGAATGGCCAAGATGATGCGTTTTGCAATCTGATTCTCGATCAGACACGAATCGGTTTGGACAATGCGATGAGAGCCTGCAGCATACATGCCGCACAGAATCTCGCGCCGGGGCGCTTGCTTCTTTCCGTTTGCTTTTCCACGCTTATCTTTTTCAACAGGCGTTCGATTTTTACCATCTTTGATGATCCGGCCAGGCGCGTACGGAGAAATTACCTTGTTGCGGTAGTGATAGGGATCATCCATGCCCGCAATGGGGTGCAGGATGGTTTTGTCGTCAGCGAGATACTTGAACAGCTCGACCATCTGAGCTTGCTTATCTGCCAACTGGCGCTCGTAGGGCACCGTGAGCAGCTGGCATGCACCGCAGCGCTCTTCAACAGGACACGATGGCATGCGTCCGCTATGTTCTTTCTTCATCATGCAAGCATTGTGTCACACTCGAAGCTCTACAACCACTAAAACCATCGCAGTAACGCAGTGTTCAAATAAGTAACAAGTCAATGACCAAACCGCAAGCCCCCTTGCACCAGTGCGATAATCCCGATGCATATATCGAGGAGGCACTCTATGAATTTTCTTATCCGCTGGCTTGTTACTGCAATTGCAGTCGGCGTTGCTGTTTGGCTTGTACCAGGAGTTGACACGGTTGGTGGTGGCGAGGCATGGGTCTCAATCGCCATTTTTGGACTTATTCTTTCGCTCATCAACATTAGCATTCGCCCGATTATGCAAGTGTTAAGTCTACCCATATCAATACTCACGCTGGGGATTTTTTACCTGGTGGTCAATACGTTCATGATCTATATCGCATCATGGCTTGCATCAGGAATATTTCAATCAGGAATCGAAATTGCCAGTTTTGGGAGCGCTTTTGTCGCGAGCATTGTCATCAGCATTGTATCCGCCATCGTCAATGCGATCACGGGCAACTCACAGGACTAGCGTCGCCTTATACTACCGCGCGGTATAGCTGCTTTGAATATCCGAAAGTGATTCTAAAACGTTTTCGAGGTTGTCTTTTGCAACCTTAACTTTCGCATAGGCAGTATCAGCTTGGCGTTTGATGTCAGCCCTGATGCGCTTATCGCGCTCGACAAAGTCAACCATGCTTTGTTCGGCTTCCGTCCTCCGCGCATCTGCATCAACGATTGCCGCTTTGCGAATGTCATTAGCTTCTGACTCTGCTTTTGAAACAATGAGCTCTGCTTCTGCTTGCGCTTTTGCAACAATGTCTTCAGCGTCATCAGCAGCGCCATCAACCATCATGCTTGCACGTTGATCAGCGGTTGCAACCAATTGCTCCGCATCGGCTAGAGCCTTTGCAAGCATATTGTCTTTCATATTTTGAGCAGCCGCCATAAGTTGGCGAACTTCTTGAGAGCGACGTTCGTATTCAGCGGTGCGTTGCTCAGAGGCAATTGCACGCTTTTGAAGGCGATCGATTTCAGCTTGGTAAAGCTCCGAAAGTCCTTTTATTTTGAGGAATACGTCCTCTTCATCACAGCCGCCGATGCTCTTTTTCTTAAATTCCAGAGTCTGCAGGTATGATTCGATTGCACTGAGTTGCTCCATGTTCACTCCTGCCTTTCTCTTGAAGGGGAATCCTCGTGCATGCGGGTTTGAGGCAATGATAACCTATCGGATCATTTTACAACGCTGAAGCGTAGATCTTAAGAGCATCTTCACGACCGAGACACTTGTATCCACCAAACGATGTACCCTT
>JAVWLC010000081.1:0-4147 GCA_036638175.1 Raoultibacter sp.
GCATGGAAGTCTTATATAGCAAGCGTTATTCTCTCACACGCTCATCTGGGGTTCTCAGCATTGCACAATATACCCATTTTCAGTTCATAGGCAAACACGCCTCAAATGAGCCTATTACCCGGGCAAATCAAATTCTCTAAAAAGAAAAGGCTAGCAAATCCCCTGATCTGCTAGCCTTTTTATCAGTTGACTACTTATAGTTAACTGAAAACAACGCGTACAAATGAATCTTAAGCGTTTATACATCCGTAGTCGTACAGAACGTCTCTTCACCCATCAAATGCTCGACGAAGTACTTCTCGATAGGTCCACGACGCACAAACAACGTTAATTCTTGTTCGCCTTTTTGCGCTCCACCGCAGAAAGGATTCGCTTACGCAAGCGAATACTCACTGGCGTAATTTCGACAAGCTCATCGTCTTCAATATATTCGAGCGCTTCTTCAAGCGTGAACGTAATAGGGGGCGTGAGCTGAATCGACTTGTCGGCGCCCGATGAGCGTTGGTTGCCCAACTGCTTGCTCTTTGCGATATTGACGACCATGTCGCCTTCCTTCGCATTTTCGCCAACGATCATGCCTTCGTAACACTCTTCGCCAGGGCCTACATACAAACGGCCGCGTTCCTGCAAAGTATCGAGCGCATAGGCAACGCTCTTTTCCGTCGACATTGAAATCATTGAGCCATTTTTGCGTCCATTGAATTCGCCACGATGCGGACCATATTCGGAAAAGTGATGGAACATTGTTGCTTCACCACGCGTCGCATTGAGCAAACGGGTGCGCAATCCCATAGTTCCCCGTGAAGGAATCTTAAACACAAGGTGGGTCTGATCTCCACGCTGGAACATATCTGCCATTTCGCCACCAGCGCTACCGAACACTTCAATGACCTTACCAGCATATTCGCTTGGGACATCAACCGTTGCTTCTTCAATTGGCTCAAGTTTTTTGCCGTTTTCATCCTTCTTGATAAGAACTCGCGGACGACCAACCTGGAATTCAAACCCTTCACGACGCATCGTTTCCATAAGAACTGACAGGTGCAAAACACCACGACCAGCAACCTCAACGCCACTTTTGTCTTCAAGCTCTTCAATGCGCATCGAAATGTTA
Organism: Raoultibacter sp.; assembly: GCA_036638175.1. Classification (GTDB taxonomy): domain Bacteria; phylum Actinomycetota; class Coriobacteriia; order Coriobacteriales; family Eggerthellaceae; genus Raoultibacter. Next base: position 1,115 of record JAVWLC010000081.1, read on the forward strand.
CTCTCGGCTTCACGAAGCAATCGCTCCTTGAGCTGACGGGCGCCAACAATTTCACCTTCGCGACCAACAAGGGGACTTGTCGATGCTTCAAAAACAATTGCCATTGTGGGTTCTTCGACCTCAATGGGATCGAGACGAATGGGGTTATCGCGACTCGTTACCATATCCCCGATATCTGCATCATCGACGCCTACTACAGCAACAATATCGCCAGCGTTGACTTCCTGCTGCTCTTTTTTACCGAGTTCTTCAAACGTAAATACCTGTTTTATATTGGTGTTATAACGCGTGCCATCATTCTTGATTACAAGAACGGGCTCGTTTTTATGAATCGTACCTGAGAAAAGACGTCCCACACCAATACGACCAACAAAGCTTGAATGGTCAACGGTACAGATCTGCAATGCAACAGGGCCGTTCGGTTCACAATCAGGCGCAGGGACTTCTTTGAGAATAGTCTCCAGCAAAGGAATCATATTATCGTTGTCATCATCAGGTGCATAACGCGCATACCCGTTCATTGCACTCGCATAAATAATGGGGAAATCGAGCTGCGAATCAGTCGCTTCTAGTTCAACCATAAGGTCGAATACCTCATCCACCACTTCTTCGGGACGAGATCCTGGGCGATCAATCTTGTTGATAACAAGCACAATACGAAGACCAAGACTCAAAGCATGCCGCAGCACAAAACGCGTTTGGGGCATCGGACCCTCAAACGCATCAACAATAAGAAGAGCACCATCAGCCATGTTAAGCACGCGTTCAACTTCGCCACCGAAATCCGCGTGGCCAGGTGTATCAATAACATTGATCTTTGCGTCGTTGTAACGCACCGAGATATTCTTCGACAGAATAGTAATGCCACGCTCGCGCTCTTGGTCGTTTGAGTCGAGAATGCGCTCTTCTACCTGCTGGTTTTCACGAAACACACCACTCGAATACAGAAGACGATCAACCAACGTCGTCTTACCATGGTCAACGTGCGCGATAATCGCAACGTTACGTAAATTCTCTTGTTTCATTATGCTTCTTTCTTATATCGGATAAGTCTTATGCAAAACGGTTTTACTTCCATGCCTATGAAAGCATCCGTGCTGTTGATGACGTGTTCTCTTGCAGCCAGCTAGAGATCATCAAGTTCGGCAGCAAGACGCTGCTGCTCGGCATTGAGTTCCTTGATATGGGTATCGAGATTGGAAAGCGTTCTTTGCGCGGAAACGATCGAAACGATTCCCCACACAGCCGCCGCTGAAGCAATTGCCGCTACAATTCCAAAAATGCCAAAAGGACGGCGCCCCGCGAATAAAGCAACCACAGCGCCAATGCCTGTCATAACCATGCCGTTGCGCCGTTCATCAAGTACCATGTCTCGCTGAGCAACCAACTGCGTGCGTGCAGCAGCAATGCCTGCAAGTCGCGCTTCAAGCTGACTTTCAGTTGTGTAACCAGATGTTCTCTGCGAGCTCGCCGAAGATGTCGTGCGACTTCCCTTCGACCCTTTACCGCTGAGTAAAAACTCATAGGCTTCTTGCAGGTTCTTAAATTGTTCAGTTGCTCGTTCCTGTAATTTTTTGTTTGTGGCAAAGCGGTCAGGATGCAAGATCTGCGCAGTTTCCTTATATGCAGTTTTGATATCGTCGATGGTCGCTTCCTCATCAAGGCCGAGGACGCGCAACGCTTCAAGCCGATTCATCTTCATTCCTGTGTTCGCCGTGATAAAACGTAGAGCGTATCTTACCACGTGTTTATTCGGGAATGGGACTCATGCAAGCTGCCGCACTATCAGCACATAGATGAATAAAAGAAAGAGGCCAGAAACCTTTCGATTTCCAGCCTCGTACTTTTGTGGTGGAGCTTAGGGGGATCGAACCCCTGACCTCAGGCTTGCAAAGCCCGCGCTCTCCCAGCTGAGCTAAAGCCCCGTACTTGTTGCACCATGTCAGTGCAACTGCTCTTCTTCGCGTCCAGTTATTAATAAACGCTCCACCGGCTAACTCGGCTCACGGTGGAGCGTTTATTGCAAAAGTGGTGGGCCCGAATGGATTTGAACCAGCGACCTCACGCTTATCAGGCGTGCGCTCTAACCAACTGAGCTACGGGCCCGTAAAAAAAGTGCCTGAACACTGTATAACAAGACACGTCATCTGGTCAAGAACTTTTTTCTGCTACTATAGTACCACGGTTTCAGGCGAACACAACCCACGCTCGCTGATTCAAAATTTAATGCTCTACAAGGCTCTGAGGAGGTGTTATGGTTCCCGTTAAAATTCAAACGCTCATTGTTTCAAGCGCTCCTTCTCCATCGATCATCGTTCTTCAGCCGATCGAGGAAGCTCCCCAAAATAATAATTATCGCATTGTCCCTATCTGGGTGGGCGTAAACGAAGCTACGCAAATGGGAATTGCTCTCGAAAAAGCACGCTTCTCGCGCCCCATGACTCACGACCTCTTCCTTGATTCACTGACAAATCTTGATGCACGCGTTGATCATGTGCTTATTAACGAAGTGAACGGTCCGACGTTCTTTGCAAAACTCGTCATTCGTCAGCATGACCGGCTTATCGAACTTGATGCTCGACCGAGTGACGCACTTGCGCTCGCCATTCGTCAAGAGGCCCCCATCTACATGGATGAAACAGTTTTGGAGCGTTCATCCTTCCCATACGTTTTCAAAAATCATCCTGATGAAGATACTGAAGTTGAAGAATTTCGCCAGTTTGTCGAAGATCTCGCTCCCGAAGATTTTGGTGACTAGCTCTCACCCGTTTCACATTTCATAATTTAACTGTGTGCAAATTCCCTTTTCAAACCCCTTGTTTCACGTGAAATAACAAAACGGACCTGGAATAAATCCAAATCCGTTTTGTTGTATCTTCCGCCTTCGATCATCCGATCAAATTATGGAAGTTGATTTACTCGTCGTCTTCAGCTTCGCTGTCGTCGGTAGCATCTTCACCTTCACCAGCATCGCTAGCGTCAGCTGCATCAAGCGGTGCATCGTCGTCAAAATCGTCGTCGATGTCATCCTCA
>JAVWLC010000081.1:4157-8893 GCA_036638175.1 Raoultibacter sp.
CTGAACTCTCCGATCAAAGCGCTTTTGGCAGCTTCTTCGGGATCAACAATCGTTTCGGGTTCATCAACTGACTTGTTGGCTTTCCGCTTTTTACCATCTCCAGAAATCGCAACAGCAGTCACTTTATCGTTTTCAGCAACGTTCATAACGCGAACACCCTGTGTTGAGCGGCCAAGCTGCGAAATACCCATGCAACCTGTACGCACGACGATACCTTCTTCAGAGATAATCATGAGTTCGTCAGTCGAACGCACGATCTTCATAGCTGCAAGCAGCCCCTTCTTCTCTGTCATCGTGATGGTAAAGACGCCTTGACCACCGCGATGATGCTCAGGATACTCAGAGATCGGAGTGCGCTTGCCATAACCTTTTTCGGTGATAACAAAAAGTTCGGTACCAGGTTTCGCAATCTCCATACCCAAAACGCGAACACCAGGCGCAACCGTCATGCCACGAACGCCCATCGTGTCGCGACCCATAGCACGAGCTTCTCCTTCGTCCCACATAATTGCCTTACCAGCTGACGAAACCATCATGACTTTCTCGCCTACCGCAACGCGCTTCACATTAATGAGACTATCGCCATCCTTCAAATTGATAGCAATCAGGCCATCGCGCCTTGTACGATCATAAAGACCCATTGAAGTCTTCTTCACCATACCTTGCTGCGTTGCAAACATAAGGTATTCATCATCAGGGAAGTCTTTTGTAGCAATAACTGCCGAGATTGTTTCACCCTTTGCAAGCGGTAGTAAGTTCACAATCGCAGTTCCACGAGCATGACGAGAAGCTTCGGGCAGCTCGTATACCTTCAAACGATATACTTTACCAGCCGTGCTAAAGAACAGCATGTAAGCATGGGTTGATGCGATGAACAGGTGCTCAACGAAGTCGTTATCTTTGAGATTGACTCCCTGCATACCCTTACCACCACGCTTTTGCTGACGATATGTGCCGATGGGAAGCCTCTTCACATAGCCAGCTTTCGTCACCGTAACAACCATATCTTCTTCAGCAATGAGATCTTCAACGTCGAAGTCTTTTGCCGCTTCGGTGATCTTCGTGCGGCGAGGTGTGTTGTATTTCTTCTTTACTTCCTGTAATTCGTCTTTGATGATTTGACGCAAAAGGCCATCATCGGAAAGGATGCGCTTAAAGTAAGCAATCTTCTCGAGCAATTCTTTCAGCTCTTCTTCGATCTTATTGTGCTCCAAGCCAGTCAAACGGCGAAGGCGCATCTCAAGAATCGCATCTGTCTGCTTTTTCGATAAACCAAAGCGCTCAATCAAGCGTGTTGATGCCTCGGTATCGGTTTGCGAAGAACGAATGATTTGAATCACTTCGTCAATATTGTCGAGAGCAATCAACAAACCTTCGAGGATATGAGCGCGTTCTTCCGCTTTCGCTAACTCGTAGCGCGTCCGACGCGTCACAACTTCTTGCTGATGTTCGATGTAGTAGTACAGCGTTTCCTTCAAAGAAAGTACGCGCGGCACACCATCAACCAACGCAAGCATGATAACGCCAAAGCCTACCTGCAATTGGGTGTGCTTGAACAGTTTATTAAGGACAACTTGCGGAATTGCATTCTGCTTGAGATCGATAATGATGTCGATACCGTGACGGTCAGCGCCGTCATGCACATTTGACACCTCAGGAAGTTTCTTATCGCGAATCAGCTCGCCGAGTTTTTCGAGCAGACGCTGACGATTTACCTGATAAGGAATCTCAGAAACAACAATTGAGCTGCGCCCATTTTTCTTTTCCTGCACTTCGCACTTCGCACGAACGGTCAGTGAACCGCGACCCGTTTCATACGCATCAAGAATTCCCTTGCGGCCCATGATGGTGCCACCGGTTGGAAAATCGGGACCAGGAATATTCTTCATGAGCTCTTCAGTGGTTGCCTCAGGATTATCGAGCATCATGCAGGTGGCATCTATCACTTCGCCCATATTATGAGGTGGAATGTTTGTTGCCATACCAACCGCAATACCACTCGACCCATTAACCAACAGGTTCGGGAAGCGAGCAGGAAGAACTTTTGGCTCTTCCAAGCTTTCATCGTAGTTAGGCTGGAAATCGACGGTTTCTTTGTCAAGATCACGTAGTAATTCCATTGCCGATTTATCGAGGCGCGCTTCTGTATAACGCATAGCAGCCGCACTGTCACCGTCGATCGAACCAAAGTTACCGTGGCCATCAATGAGCGGAACGCGCATCGAGAACGGTTGCGCCAAACGAACCATCGTGTCATACACAGCAATGTCGCCGTGAGGGTGGTACTTACCAATAACATCGCCGACCGTACGGGCGGACTTCATGTGCGGGCGACTTGGTGTGTAGCCCGACTCATTCATAGCGTACAAAATACGGCGATGAACAGGCTTTAAACCGTCGCGAACATCAGGAAGCGCGCGAGCAACGATAACGCTCATCGCGTATTCCAAGAACGATGCCTGCATTTCTTTGCCGAGGTAGGCAGACCTTACAATCGTACCGTTGCCGCCGTTTGCTCCTTCGATAATTTCACCGTGAGCATTTGGCATATTCGGATCGATGAGAGATTGGGCTTTCATTGCCTCTGACACAAAGCCAGGTGCGTTGTTGTCAGCATCGTCATCGTCGTCATCGTCAAAATCGCCATCATTGGCGTCGTCTTCAATCGTATCGGTTTCGTCATCGACACCTTCAGGGGCATCATCGAAATCAGTCGCTTCGATGCCGTCGCCTTCTGGCTCGTCGGTGAAGTCGAAATCCTTAGTTTCGTCAGTCACGTACCTTCTCCTTAAATATCAAGGAACCGCACGTCGCGTGCGTGTTTCTGGATGAATTCTTTGCGCGGTTCAACTTGATCTCCCATAAGATCGCTTACAACACGTTCAGCTTCAGCAGCATCATCAATACTTACCTGCAGAAGGGTGCGCGTTTCGGGCTCCATTGTTGTTTCCCAGAGCTGATCAGGGTCCATTTCGCCCAGGCCCTTATAGCGCTGAACATCAAACCTATCCGGGTTTTCATATTCTGCAAGCGTGGCTGAAAGTGCCTGTTCATCGTAGATATAGCGCTCGATCTTCGTGGTGCGCGAATTTTTCTTCTTCAACCCGAAAATAGGCGGCTGTGCGATATAGATATAACCTCGCGTGATGAGCTCGGGCATGTAGCGGTAGAAGAACGTCAGTAGCAAGATGCGAATGTGAGCGCCGTCAACATCAGCATCAGTCATGATGATAATGCGATGATAGCGGGCCTGATCAGCATCAAAGTCATCCGCAATATTAGTTCCAATTGCCGTAATAAGCGAAGAAATAGTATCCGATGAAAGCGAACGGTGAAGACCTGCTCTTTCAACGTTGAGAATCTTACCGCGCAAAGGCAAAATTGCCTGTGTCTTGCGGTCGCGGGCCTGTTTGGCCGAGCCACCAGCGGAATCGCCCTCGACGATGAAAATTTCAGAATCAGCAGGGTTTTTACTCGAGCAGTCGGCAAGCTTACCAGGTAAAGCAAATGAATCAAGTACGCCCTTGCGGCGAGTCATCTCACGAGCTTTACGAGCGGCTTCACGTGCCTTAAGTGCCTGCGTTGCTTTATCAATAATACGCTTCGCTGGCTTTGGGTTTTCTTCGAGATATTCCGCGAGACCCTGCGTTACTGCATTTTGTACCAACGGACGAATTTCTGAGTTCCCAAGCTTCGTTTTTGTTTGGCCCTCAAACTGCGGATCATGTAATTTGACCGAAATAATAGCAGCAAGACCTTCGCGAGTATCATCACCTGAAAGGTTGGAATCTTTCTCTTTCAAAATGCCTTTACTGCGCGCGTACTCATTAATTGTACGGGTAATCGCCTGCTTAAAGCCATCAAGGTGCGTGCCACCTTCATGCGTATTGATATTGTTAGCAAATGCAAGCACCGAATTAGTTGAATAAGACGTTGTCCATTGCATAGCAATCTCAACGGTTCCATCTTCATTCTCTGCTTCGAAGTATATTGGCTTGTTGAGCGTTTCTTTACCTTCGTTCAAGAACTTAACGAAGTCCTGAATGCCGCCAGCATACTGGAACTCTTCTGTCCTTGGCTTACCTTCAGCATCAAGATCCCGCTCATCATGCAGCACGATTTTAAGACCTTTATTCAAAAAGGCCATCTCACGAAAACGATTTGCTAATGTCGAGTAGTCAAAAACAACTGTCTCAGTAAAGATTGTTGGATCTGGCCAGAACGTAGTTTTAGTACCCGTTCCTTTAGCAGGTCCGATTTTTGTCAACTTCTCACACGTTTTACCGTGATCGAAAGCAATCTTATATTCACTCTCATCGCGTTTAACAAACACCTCAACACGCGACGAAAGAGCGTTTACAACCGAAACGCCAACGCCGTGCAAACCGCCTGAAACTTTGTAGCCTTCGCCGCCAAATTTACCACCAGCGTGAAGAATAGTAAGTACAACTTCAACAGTCGGAATTTTTTCTTTGGGATGTTTGTCGATCGGGATGCCTCGGCCGTTATCAGTGACAGTAACCGAGTTGTCCGGGTGAATCCAAACTTCGATTTTATCGCAATACCCTGCCAACGCTTCGTCAACTGAGTTGTCCACGACTTCGTACACTAGGTGATGAAGCCCTCGCGGACCTGTCGAACCAATGTACATGCCGGGGCGCTTGCGAACTGCTTCCAAGCCTTCGAGGACTTGAATATCCGAACCATCGTAATGCTCAGGATTTTTCTGCGCCACT
>JAVWLC010000082.1:0-3931 GCA_036638175.1 Raoultibacter sp.
CGAAACTGAAGCAGAATTCGAAGAAGCGGTGGTCAGAAATCTGAAAAAGTACGGTTGGGATGATGCTGGTGGTGTTCTTATGCATCCAACTGAACAAGACCTACTCGATAATTGGGCGCGAATTCTATTCGAAAACAATCGTGAGATTGACAGATTAAACGGTTGTCCGCTTACGAAAAGCGAAATGCAGCAAATCGTTGAACAAATTATTGACTTGCGTACACCCATGAAACTAAATGGGTTTATCAATGGTAAGACTGTTGCAGTAAAGCGAGACAATCCTGATGACAAATTGCATTATGGTAAAGAAATAAGTTTGAAAATCTATGATCGGAGGGAAATTGCTGCTGGGATGAGTCGTTATCAGATCGCGCAGCAACCACATTTTTCCAATAAGTCAAAAATACTCAACGAACGTCGCGGTGATCTTCTTTTGCTCATCAATGGCATGCCCGTTATCCATATTGAGCTCAAATGTAGTGGTGTTTCAGTAAATCAAGCATGCAATCAAATCGAAAAGTACGCGCACGAAGGCGTTTTTACAAATCTGCTCGCATTGGTACAAATCTTTGTCGCCATGAATCCTGAAGAGACGCTGTATTTTGCCAACCCTGGTTCTTCGGATGGGTTTAATGCGAACTATCGTTTTCACTGGGCTGATTTTAATAACGAACCAATAAATGACTGGCAAAAGATTACATCGAGTCTCTTGAGCATTCCCATGGCTCATCAACTTATTGGTTTTTATACCGTGGCTGATGATGCTGATGGCGCATTGAAGGTTATGCGTAGCTACCAATACTATGCTGCGAATGCGATTTCTGACAAAGTGGCAAAGACAAAATGGCGCGAAAGTGGCTCTTACGGTGGTTTCGTTTGGCACACCACTGGGTCTGGGAAAACAATGACAAGCTTCAAATCAGCGCAACTCATCGCTAATTCTAAAGATGCTGATAAAGTAGTGTTTTTGATGGATCGCATAGAGCTTGGCACTCAATCGCTTAAGGAATATAGAAATTTTGCTGAAGAAAATGAAAGTGTACAAGAAACCGAAGATACCCAGGTTTTAAAAAGTAAGCTAAAAAGCAAAGACCCAGCTGATGTCTTGATTGTTACCTCCATCCAAAAGATGAGCAGAATCAAGGACGAAGCTGGGGGAATGTCGGCGCATGATATTGAGATAATTAACGATAAACGCATTGTATTTATCGTCGATGAATGTCATCGATCGGTTTTCGGGGACATGCTTGCCACCATCAAAAACACCTTCCCTTTCGCAATCTTTTTTGGTTTTACAGGCACTCCTATTCAGGAAGAAAATCAGAAAAAGCAAAGCACGACAGCTATGGTGTTTGGAAACGAACTCCATCGCTATAGTATTGCTGATGGTATTCGGGATAAAAATGTTTTGGGATTTGATCCTTATATGGTGCCAACATATCGTGATAGAGATGTGCGACAGGCAGTTGCTTTGGATAAAGCTCATGCGATGAGCCCCGAAGAGGCAATTGGTGATCCACGGAAAAGCGAAATGTACTTCTATTTTATGGACACTTCCCAGGTAGGTATGGCTTCGAAGACAAATTGTGAGGGCAAGAAAGAAAAGGGCATTGAGGACTGCGTGCCGATAAGCCAGTACAGTGCCGAGGAGCATAAAAGTGAAATTGCAGAAGACATTTGCAATAATTGGACAACACTCAGTGTTGGGGGCAAGTTTCATGCAATTTTCGCTACGAGTAGTATCTCGGAGGCGATTGAATATTATCGTCTCTTGAAAAAGAAGGCACCGTATCTGAAAATTACGGCTCTGTTCGATCCTAGCCTCGACAATATGGGTAATGCTATTTATAAAGAAGACGGATTAGTAGAGATCATCGAAGATTATAACGAACTCTATGGAAGAGATTTCACTATAGCAACTCATGCCAAAATGAAGAAGGATATTTCCGCGCGTTTAGCGCACAAAAAGCCTTACGTGGGTATTGAACGCACGCCCGAAAAGCAAATCGACATCCTCATTGTTGTAGATCAAATGCTTACAGGTTTTGATTCGAAGTGGATCAATACTCTGTATATGGACAAGATCATGGAGTACGAAAGTATTATCCAGGCTTTCTCTCGCACAAATAGACTGTTTGGCCCGGACAAGCCTTTTGGGACCATTCGATATTACCGCAAGCCTCATACGATGCGAAAAAATATAGAAGACGCGGTAAAACTTTACTCTGGAGATAAGCCACTGGCTTTATTTGTAAACAAGCTTGGCGAGAACTTGACAGAAATGAACCATGCGTTTAGCCGTATCGAGAAGGTTTTTGTTAATTCTGATGAGCCGCATTTTACGCATCTTCCCCTGGAGACGCCAGCGTGTGCTGAGTTTGCTAAAAACTTCAAGATTTTGAATCAATATCTTGATGCCGCAAGAATTCAGGGTTTCGAATGGGGTGAGCTTGAATATGTTATTCCTCACGAGGACTCCTCCGAAGAGGTTGTTGCGCTGAATTTCGATGAGCAGACGTATCTGACATTGGCTCTGCGCTACAAAGAGCTTGCAGTAGGTGATTCTCCTGACTCAGATTCTTTTCCTGATGAGGTACCGTATGATCTGGAGGGCTATTTAACCGAAATAGACACGGGGCACATCGATTCAGATTATATGAACTTGAACTTTACAAAGTGGCTCAAGGCTCTTACGCAAGAGGGTGTGGAACTTGAAGCAGTGGAGCAATTGCGAAATGAGCTTTGTCGATCCTTTGCAGCCCTTACGCAGGGAGAGCAAAAACAGGCGAACATTTTCTTGCATGATATTGAAAGAGGAACCATTACTTTGGAGCCTGAAAAAACACTACGCGATTACATTACGCAGTATCAGAGGACCGCAAAAGACGATCAGCTGAATGCATTGGTTGCAGCTCTTGGCGTTGATCGGGAATTGCTTGTAGAGTTCGTAAATGCAGATATTACAGAAAACAATATAAATGAATACGGTCGGTTTGATAAATTGTGTGCAGGGGTTGATAAAAGTAAAGCCCGAACATTTTTTGAAACGCAAGAGGGGTCATCGGTGCCACCCTTTAAAGTAAGCATGAAGATCGATAAGTTATTGCGAGATTTCGTTATGCAAGGAGGTTTTGACTTATAGCAAATCAGAGTCTTTCCTTATCGGCGTGAGCCTGCGCATTCATATGAGGAAGGTGATTGAAACGATGATCGAAATCCAACGGGACTCCCTTTTTTGTCAGTACTATAGGCAGTGGATAGCAACATACAAGGAAGGCGCCATTAGAAAAGTTACTATGAGTAAGTATTTGCTAACTCATGCATGGCTTGAGCGCGCGGCGCCGACTTTGGTGATTAGCGATTTAACGCGAACCGTATATCAGCATATTCTCAATGACTATGCAAAGAGCCACGAGCGCCAAACTACTATGGATTTTCATCATCAATTGAAAGGGGCCATTCTTGATGCGGTCGACGAAGGATTGATCGATCGTGATCCTACAAGGAAAGCGATAATTAAGGGCATGCCGCCAAGGGACAAGAAGCCAAAGTACCTCAACCAATTCGAGCTCCACAAGCTTTTGACCGCGCTTGAATTGGGAAGTGAAATAAATTGGGATTGGCTTATCCTTCTTGTTGCTAAAACGGGAATACGTTTTTCTGAGGCGTTAGGGGTAACACCAAAAGACTTTGATTTTGCGCATCAGACGCTTTCTATCAATAAGACGTGGGACTATAAAGACAATGGCGGGTTTCTGCCAACCAAGAATCGCTCATCTGTAAGGAAGGTTCAGATTGACTGGCAACTCATCATTCAGTTTTCGGAGCTCATCAAGGATTTGCCAGAAGATGAGCCAATTTTTGTGAATGGGAGAGTTTTTAATTCAACGGCAAATAATGTTCTAGCTCGTCGTTGCAAGAGCGCTTGTGT
>JAVWLC010000082.1:3941-8884 GCA_036638175.1 Raoultibacter sp.
CTGTGCATGGTTTGCGACACACGCATGCGTCACTGTTATTGTTTGCTGGCGTGTCGATTGCAAGTGTTGCTCGCAGACTTGGTCATGCAAGTATGACTACTACTCAAAAAACTTACTTGCACATCATTCAAGAACTCGAGAACAAAGACATTGATTTGGTTATGAGGTCGTTAGCGGGATTAATTTGAAAGTATAATTTCCAGTAAAAAGCGCAGGCTCGCGCTTTCGGAAAACCTTGCTCATGTACAGCGAAGGACAATGGTTCGTATCACCCATTATAAAATAATCCCCGGTTTGCTGAATGCGAACCGGGGATTTTCATTGAGTGCATGCGTCGCGGTACTACGGGTGGTAAACGTTACTTACTCCGCTGAGTAAACTATTTCGCCGTCCATCATGGTCAGCACGACCGAGGATTCGGCGATCTCGTGCAAGTCATCGAGGGCGAATAGGTTGCGATCAATGACCACGAGGTCAGCGAGCATGCCGGGGGTTAAGGTGCCCACTGCATGATCAAATCCCTCCACCCAGGCAGAACCGTATGTCATGCACTGGAGTGCTTCTCCTAATGACAGCGCATATTCGGGATGGAAGCCTTCGGCGGGCTCGCCATCAGGCATACTGCGCGTTACGGCAGCATGCAGTACTTGCAGCGGCTCGACCATGGGAGCGGCGGGGAAGTCTGTGGACAGGCCCAGCTGCACGCCCGCGTCACGGATTGTGCGGAAGCGCCAACATTGTGATGCACGATCAGCACCGATGCATATGTCGTAAAATCCCGTGGATGATCCGAAGGTGGCATGCAAAGGCTGAACACTCGCTCCAACGCCGAGGGTTGCCATGTGGGCAATGTCCTCGTCGACGATAGTTTCAATGTGCTCAAGGACATGGTGGAGGCGCTTCTTGCCATTAGCTTGCTGGGCTTCCTCGTGAGCATCGAGCGCAAGATGAGCAGCAGCATCACCGATGCAGTGAACGCGAACAGCAAGTCCGGCTGCATCGGCAGTTTTGACGAGGTGTTTGAACTCATCTGCAGGAAGGTTTGTTTCGCCACGCTGATCAGAGCCTTCGTACGGCTCAAGCATGAAAGCAGTCTGGGCTTCAATTACGCCGTCGAGCACCTGCTTCACGCCGCCAACCCGAAGACGATCGCTGTCGCAGATGGTGCGCAGGTAAAGCGCCTCAGGGATCTCAAGCAGCGAAGGAAAGAAGGTAACGCGGCAGCTCAGATCGCCTTCGTCTTCGATTTCTTGGTAGATGTCGTAGATATCATCGTTCGACAGATCGCGCGGAAACATGTCACCAACTGCGGTGATACCGAGACCCTTGAAGATATCAAGCAGGCGAAGGATAGAACCCTTGAGTCCTTTTACGTGAAGCGCAAGTTCGGATACCTGCATGGATGCAGGCTGGCCGAGCAGCAATCCTGTTGGGCGACCTGTTTCGTCATGTACGATCTCGCCGCCCTCGGGTTGCGGGGTGGCGCTGGTGATGCCTGCGGCTGCAAGTGCTGCGCCATTGGCCCACACGGCGTGGTGGTCAAAGCTGCTCAGACAAATGGGCTGGTTAGGCGCAAAGGCATCAAGCGTCTCGCGGCTAGGCAAGGTGTGATTTTCCCACATGGCGGTGTCCCAGCCCACGCCGTAGACCCATTCGTTATCGGGATGTGCTTCACAGAAGGCTTGCACGCGGCTTGCGCACTCGACTTCGCTTTCGCAGCCCATGAGGTTGACGCAAAAGTCAGGATCGTTCATGGCAGCACCTGAGGCAAAGTGAAGGTGCGAATCGTTGAAGCCAGGCGCAATGAGCTTGTTGCCGCAATCGATGACTTCGGTGTCTGATCCTCGCAATGCAAGCACGTCGTCTTTTGTGCCAACGGCAACAATCTTCTTGCCGTCTACCACCACACCACCTGCGAATGGTTCGAGCGTTTCACCAGTGAACACTGCATCGGATAGGAGGATATAGTCGGCGCACATTACGCATCGCTTCCTTCCAACTCAGGCTGCAGGGGAGCGTGTTCCTTGTTTTGACGATCGAGCGATTTAGGTAGCAGGAGTACAGGGATGAATGCAATGGCGAAGAATGCTCCTTCAAGGATGAAGTTTAGCGTGTAGTCCGTGCCAGCGATCATGCCGATGCCAATGGGCAGTACGTAGGAGATGATAAGGCTCACTGACCCGATGACACCGCCAGCAGATGCAGCATATTTCAGTCCGATCTCTGGAAGCTGGAACGGTAACGCTTGCAGGATAGGTCCTGACGCTGCTGAGAAAATGCCATTGAAGAAGAGGAAGATCCACAGCGCGAGCCCAAGCGGCGAGTACCAGTTTGCAACCATGACTGCGCCACCGAGCAAACAGATAATTACGAGTACAATGCGAGGTTTTCCAGACTTTTGGCACATGACAGGGCCGATGATCGAACCAAAAATCGAGATGATGGTCAGAAATGCAGCCATGTTGTTTGCAGTCATGATGTCGATGCCACGAACTTCAACCATAGCTTGGGGCAAGATGCCCGAGTAGTTTGTTGCGGTAGCCATGCCCAAACCAGTTGCGATAGCAATAAGCCACACGAACTTGTTCTTAATGGCTACGCCGAAGTACTGCATAACAGGCTCGGATGGCGGAACCGCAGCGCCTGCTGGCTGGTTCTTCGCAAGCACAAGCCACAGGACAAGGACAACAGCAAAGGCGATTGAAGACCAAAGGTATGCATCTTGCACGCTGGGGAAGAAAGCGGATGTCGCGAGGCCCGCTGCGATACCGCAACAAGCGGCAGCGAAGTAAATGCCCATAGCGAAGTCCATCTTCTCCTCGAACCAAGCGCCGAATAACTTAATGGTGGCGGCTTGCAAGACGGAAGGAGCGATGCCTGTACCGAGCATCATGATAAGCATCATGGTGAAATCGCCTGCAGCCAGACGACCAAATGCGAGAATTACCGATAAGGCGGTGGCAATTCCGACAACAATTTTAGCGCCGTATTTATCGGCGAGTGAACCACCAGGGATAGACACGAATACGCCCGCCAAAAGTGGAGCGAGCAACAATGCAGAGAACTGGGCTACGTCGATGCCAAGCGCTGGCATGATTTCGATTGCTAAAGCGGAAAGCTGGAACTGGATGTAGTCCGCGACAAAGATGATGAGGCACGATACACCTAACACCACCCACCTGTACGAGGACAGCTTGCGAGTTTCCATTTCCCCTCCTTTTTCTTGGGTTGATCATATGAGATAGGCCGGCACGTAAAAGTATAGGGACCGCTGCGCGTCACTACTATCGACCGAAGTCCGTATCTTTCTACGCGAAAAGGAGTAGATGTGCCTAGCGCTAACTTCGGTAGGTCAACTTTGCAAGCCATGGTCTATAATGGGTGCCGCTACGGACGGTTGACCTAGTTTCGTATCCTATTTCGCACAAATCACTCGACATAAAGGAGAGATCGTGCCAAACGAACAGAGCCCGCAAACCATCAATTTGCTCACCGACGGTGAGTGGATGCAGCTCATAAAAATTATCGGTTTGGCCAATCACATCAACGAGGATTACGCGTTTCGGCGAACAATTCTGGAACAACTGCGTATGCTCATTCCGTACGAGTCCGCAGCGTTTTTCTTGACTGATCTCTCCAAGGCATCGTCGTCACCCGATTTCTTTTCGTCGCCTATTGGCATCGACTGCGAAGAAGGACGGCTTGACGAATACGTGCAATCGGCTTGGAAGGATGACAAGATTCGCGAGCTGCTTCCGACCAATGAATCGCGTGTTATTCGCGAAAGCGATTTTGTGTCGAAAGACGAGAAAAATAAGTCAGCCTATTACTCCGAATTTCTCGGAGGTCGCAATGTGCTCACGTGTACCTTTGCTTGCGAAAAGGGCCCCCTTGGTTCGATCAATTTGAATCGCAAGCTCCATGATTTTGCCGACAAAGAAGTGTTCATTCTCGAAATCTTGGAGCCACATATTACCGAACGACTTTCACAGCATCGGCTGTCAGATGGCAATCAAAAGGATTTCGACCGATTTACGCAGGATCACGGTGTTACTGCGCGCGAAGGCGAAGTGCTTGCATGTTTATTGCAGGGTATGAGCAACGGAGAAATCAGCGAGAGTCTGTGCATTAGCCCAGCGACAACGCGCAAGCATTTGGAAAACCTCTACAAGAAAGTTGGCGCGAAGAGCCGCCTTGAGCTTGCCCTTCTTGCACGCAAGCAGATGAGAGGGCATTAGCGCTGACGGGCTTGTGCTTGGGGTTTCCTTTTCTTATGAGATCCTGGAAGATGCGGTAATAAGACAATGGGTATGACTGCCAAGGTGAAGAAAAGCGCTTCTAGCCCCAAGTTCAGCGAATAGTTGAACCCCGATACGCCCGAGATGGCGAGCGGTAGTGCAAAGCTGATAGCGAGACTCGCGCTTCCTACCACGCCACCTGCGGAGCCCGCATAACGGTGACCGATTTCCGGGAATGCTGCAGGGAGCGCTTCGAGAATTGGTCCAGCCGCTGCTCCAAATGCTCCATTGAGCAGCAAGAGCGCCCATATTTCGACACCTCCGAAATCGAGCCAGCTCAATAGTTTTGTTACGCCTCCAGCGACAACAATTGTAATAAGTACTGTTTTCACGTTGCCGATTCTCTGGCAGACGAGAGGTCCTACGAGTGATCCTGCAATTGATCCCAGCGAGAGCACTGCTGTGGTTATGCCTGCTGCTTCTGGATTGAAGGCATGCGTGTCGATAAGCGCTTGAGGAAAGAGCCCCATGTATGCGGTTGATGTGGCCATCCCGAGGCCAACTGCCGCCGCAATCAACCAGACACTTTTGCTTGAGGTTGCAACGCGAAGGTATTGCGAAAGGGATTCACGCGGTGGCGGAGCTTCTCCCGCAGGTACGTCTCGTGCAAGCACTACCCACGCGATGCCGCATCCTAGAAATACC
>JAVWLC010000083.1:0-759 GCA_036638175.1 Raoultibacter sp.
ACTCCTATTGGAAATCGTCTCTCGCAGATTGATCAAGCGCTGCTTCGGATGGAGAATGAGAAGCTGGTGAGGAAGCTTGGGGGATGAGAGGCGGATGCGGTATCCGGTCTGAAGGTGAACCGCACGCGCCAATCTCAACTGCGACTATCTAGCGTTCCGCAAACGAATACGCGCACGGCTTACTCCAGCCCTCCCGCGAGCACAAGTCCGCCCGATCAGAGCCGAGCTCACAACGAGTCCAACGAATCCTGAGAGCGCCAGAGAACTTACTGCGATCACAAGCTGCGGGTCACTATCGCCCGTGCGCGCAAGCGTACTCACGCTAGCAGTTGTTGGATCAACGCTAGGCACGGGTGTTGGTGTGGGGATTGGGGTAGGTACGGGGTCGGGACCCAGTTTTACAAGGATGCGACCGCTGCCGTCCTCGTTTTCATAGCCGCTACCAATCACGCCGCCAAGATCGTGTTGGATATACGTAATGAGCGCCTCATAATCAAGGCCCACTTCGTCGACAATGGGGTCGCTCTGCTTGAACATGGTGTAGCCGTCGCCGCCATTTTTGAGGATGTAGGTAATTGAAGCAACCGTATAGGTCTTGTTGGGATCCAGTGGCTCGCCTGCAACGCGTACGTTTTGAAAACGGCGGTCTCCGTTGATGCCCGCAAAATTCCCGACACAATCAAGCACAACAGGCGAGGGAATATCTTGCCGCAGTTCATAGGTAAGCCCTGAAGTTTGCAGGAAGCCTCCCGTTGTGCT
>JAVWLC010000083.1:769-8854 GCA_036638175.1 Raoultibacter sp.
TATGCGCGGGCAGACATTTCGAGTGCGTCAAGGATGGTCTGTCCCGATGCTCTCGCCATGCTCAGGGTGTTGGCGTAGGGCTCAACTGAGATAACATCACCGTAGGTGACATCTCCTGTAGCTATGTCTGCGCGAATGCCACCACCATTTGCAAATCCGATATCTGCCTTAAGGGCGCTGCGATAGGAGTCGGCAATAAGGTCGCCGAGATTTGTTTCTCGCATGCGAACGGCCCAGGCTTGCCATTGCCCAAGCTCGTCATAATCGATAGCCTTGAGATTGACCTGCGATGTTGCGATAACAACGTCGAGCGTTTGGGCGAGCCTATCGTTGATCACTTTGAGATAAGCAGCCATTTCGGCGTCTTGTTCAACGGGTGGTGTGTTGATTGTAGTGGTAATGGTGTCGGTGGCAGGATCGATAACAATCATGCCGCTTGCTTGTAGCTGGGTACCCGTTTGCATAAGGGGCACCTCGATGCCATCTTTGTTCTTAATGAGCTGGTTGTATACCTGGTGTGAGTGCCCGTCGATAAAGGCATCGATTCCAGAAGTTTCGGCAATGACTGCATCGGAGTTCCAGCGATCAGGGGCACTCGTGCCGTCCGATTTCCCTAAATGCCCGAGGGCAACCACGTAATCGGCTCCGTTGGCCCGTGCGCTATCGACAGCATCTTGTATGCATTCGTGGAGCGCTTGGCCCGTTTCGTCTTGGCAGAAGCCGTAGAGATAGTTGCCGTTTTCATCCTGAAAATTCGTGGGAGTTGATTTGGTGAGCGATTCAGGTGTGGTGATGCCTACGTAGGCAATTTTGGTGTTCCCATAGGTGCGTATTACGTAAGGATCGTACACAGGCTTGCCCGTAGCAAGTGAGATAAAGTTGCACGAAACATACGGAAAGGCTGCTTTCGAGGTGAGCTTACTGAGTTGAGCCATACCGTAGTCAAATTCGTGATTCCCCAGCGTAGCAGCCGAATAACCTGATTCGTTCATGATGTCAATTATGTCTTCGCCCTTTGAAAGCGTGCCGACAGGTTTTCCCTGAACAGAATCACCTGCATCAACAAGGGCAACGTTTTCGGTACCGTAAAGTGCTTGGGCATGTTTGACTTGCGTCGCCAAGCCCGCATAACCAAGGGTTGCCGATGATTCATTGATGTCGCAATGCACATCGTTTGTGTGAATGATTGCGATGGGCGTATCGCTTGCTACTGCATTAAGTGGCGCAGCAGAAGTATCCTCACCTGTTTCGATTTGGGCAGCGATGTTTTGTTCATGGGTTGAAGCGGCGTCCCCGTCACGTTCGCTTGCCCAGCCGATCAGGGGCGCTGTTGCAAGTGAGCACGCAAGCGCAAACGTAATGATGAAAGACATAAACTTTTTGGACGCGGAATATCGCATGGTTCACTCACCTTCAATACTTACTTGAGAACTCATAGTATAAGCGCAGGGAGCGACGTTGCCTCCGGCCTTCGGTAGCTGGACGCGCGTAGCTGGACAAAATGTTGCCGCGCTTGATTCGTGGGGCTAGTTGAGGCGCGACACCAAGTAAGGTAAAGCAAAAAGCGAGGCCCGCAGCAACGCGGACCTCGCTTGTTTATTCACTCGGCTCAATACCTAAGTGACTCAAATCCAACCTACAGATCGCCGCCCGCAAGCCAGTCCTGATACTTCAGGTGGCCGTTGTGCTTGTCCATCTCGCGCGCAATTGTAATGCGCTGGATGGTGGGCGCGCCCTCCTCAAGCCACAGCGCGCGGCAATCGCGATAGAGGCGCTCGGTGGGGCCGTACGGAGAATCTTCAAAGTAGCCGTCACCGCCGAAGACCTCAAGCATTTCATCGGAAACGGTGCGCACGGCATCAATCGAGAACAACTTGCACATGGCTGCTTTCTCGGCAACGTATTCGTTGTGCGGATCAATATCGTAGTCATCAGCGAAGTCCATAACCATGCAGCGCAAGGCATGCGTGACGGTGGCCATGTTCGCAAGCTTCATCTTGATAGCTTGGCGCTGGATAATTGGCTTGCCAAACGTGACGCGATCGCGTGCGCGAGCCATGCTCATGTCGAGCATGCGCTGGCACATGCCAAGATTCGAATCAGCAATGTGAACACGCGAGATGGCTAGTGAATGCATAGCAACTTCCATGCCCTGACCTTCTTCGCCCAGCAAGTACTTGGGGTCAAGCTTTACGTTGGTGAACTTAAAGCCCGCATGACCAGCACCGCGACAGCCCATCATGTGGGGCATGGGCACGAGCTCGAACCCAGGAAGATTCATGGGTACGAAGAAAGCCGACAAGCGCTCATCACCTTGCTTGTCAGGATCGGTTACCGCAATGACGTAGGCATACTGCGAACAGTCAGTGTGGGAGATGAGCCACTTTTCGCCGTTGAGGATGTAGTTGCCATCGGCATCTTTGAGTGCGGTGCTGTGCAGGTCAGCGCCTGTGCCACCCGTCTGCTCGGTGAGAGCGAAGTTCGTGAAGATGGTCTTGTCCTGGAACTTGTCCATGAACTCAGCCTTGAGCTCGGGCTTGCCGTAATCGTCAAGGATGCGCCAGTTGAGGTCGGCCGCATAATGAAGGTGCATGCGCATGCCGCCTGGTCCGCGGGAGAACTCTTCTTGAACCTGCAAGATTTCCTTCTCAGTAAAGCCCCATCCACCGTACTCTTCGGGAAGCGCATAGCGGTACAAGTTGTTCTTGATGGCAAGATCGAAGAATTCTTGTGGGAAGGTGTTGGTCACCTCGACTTCTTTTTGCATTTCTTCGAAGGGGCCTTCGGCTAACGCGCGTACCGTTTTGAGGAATTCCTTGAACTCTTCTTTAGTGAGCTTACTCATCTGTCCTCCTACGTTGGATGGGGGCGTCAGACGTCAGACAAGGGCATCTGATTCTTGTCCTGTGTCTGGCGACCTACTAGGCATCAGTGTGCTCTCGCTTGCAGCCACCTGTTCAAAAGGCTGCCGAAGCGATGTGTCCCCTCATTCTATAGGCTCTCGCTTTCGGTGGGGGCGATATGACGATATTTCCTGAAATTTTGGTAACAAAAATGAGAAATTGTCCTAAAAAATGATCGTATGAGAGTGCTCCCGGTAAACAAGTCACCAAGAGCACAAGAGCTCAGTAGGCAAACGATCTACGCATGGGGCAAGCACGACCAACGTAGTAGCTGCGATATGCTCCCTATACAGGCGGGAAGCGGAAGATTAAATAGACTGCCGCAATAACAACGGTCAGCAACATGATGGGGAAGCCTACCTTAATAAATGACATAAAGGTGATCTCGTAACCATTCTTTTTGCTGATGTCTGACAGCACAACGTTCGCGCTGGCACCGATGATTGTTCCGTTGCCGCCCAAGCAGGCACCAAGTGATACCGCCCACCACAAGGGCGAGACGTCCATTCCCGTTGCTTCCATAGCAAGCAGGATAGGAATCATGGTTGCAACAAACGGGATGTTGTCAAGGAAACTCGAAATAATGGCTGAGCCAAAGAGCAACACCAGCATGGTCACAAAGACATTTCCGCCCGTGACATCAATCAGCCCTTGCGCAAGCATAGTGATGACGCCCGTTTCAGCAAGCGCGCCAACGATGATGAACAGTCCCGCGAAGAAGCACAGGGTTGTCCATTCAACACCCAGCAGAGCCTCTTCAATCTTCGACTTTGAGATTAAGAGAAGGATTGCTGCCGCCGCAAGCGCAATCACGCACGATTCGATTCCCAGTGCGCCATGTGCCATAAACCCGATAACCACGAAAATGGTCATCACGATACTTTGCTTCATAAGGCGGGCATCTTTGATCTGGGCATTCTCGTCAAGTGCCATAACCTTATCGCGTGCTTCGCTATCAACCTTCATGTTTCTGCCGTAGATAAACCGGAACACAAGCAAAACGGCAGCAAGAATGATCACAACGGCTGGCGCATCGTAGATAATGAAGTCCAAGAACGAAAATCCTGCCGCAGACCCAATCATGATGTTCGGCGGATCGCCAATAAGCGTTGCTGTACCGCCGATGTTTGATGCAAGAATTTCTGTCATGAAGTAGGGAATGGGATTGATGTTCAAGAGCCTGCAGACCGTCAGCGTCATAGGGCCAATGAGCAGTACGGTGGTCACGTTATCCAAGAATGCGGAAAGTACAGCTGTGAGCAGCACAAACAGCATCATAATCTTCCAAGGATCACCTTTGGCAAGCTTGGCGGTTTTCACCGCGAGAAACTCGAAGATACCAGAAAGTTTGACAACAGATACAAACAGCATCATGCCAAGGAGAACGCCAAGCGTGTTGAAGTCAACGTGTTCCATAGCAGCTTCAAAGGGCAAAATCTGGGTGGCCATAAGAACCACAGCACCGAGGATGGCAACCAGCGCACGATTTACTTTTTCGGACATAATGGTCGCCATGGCAATAACAAAAATGGCGATGGAAGCTATTTGACTAATATCCACTGACTACCCCCACAAAAGATAACAAAACACATTGAAGAAGACTCTTTCTACCGCGTCCTTGTGGGCGCTTTTTTGCTGCAGTTTTTGCACACACCGTACTATAGCAAAAGCCGTGCGTTTCGGTAGGATTTTTTGCAGCTCACCTCGATTAATCGCTCAAGATTTATGCATCACAAACGCGTCGGCTGGTGTCAATTTGGCCCGTATGCTATAAAGGGAAGCGAATTGATACTTATATGGTGCCTGAAGAAGGCACACAACGAAGGGAAGAGTTATGGGTGCGCGCATAGTTTCGATGCTTGGTATCGGGCTTGAAGGACCCTACCTTGCTCTTGATGATCTTGATGCTGGAACAAGAGAGCGGTACGAGCTAAAGGGCGAGACCTTCACGCTTGTCAAGTATCCCGAGCGCTTTTGCGTTGGGTCATACGATCTTATGACCCAGGAACATGCACCGTGCGAAAAGCACCAAGAACTTCCCTTTGATCATAAAGATTCGTCGTGTCCCCGATGCAACGAAATAACTGGCTTCAATCCATCGTTTTACAATGGCGGCGGAATTACCGCCCAGCAGCGTGTTTACAACGATACGCCGCACATTGTCTACCTTGCGTATTTCGACTCAGACCACCTCAAGGTTGGCATCACTTCTTCCTTGCGAGGAATCGGCCGTTTGCTCGAGCAAGGCGCGCGGTCTGCCATGATTCTCAAGGAATGCGCAAGTGCGTACGAAGCGCGGGAATGGGAAGCAAAGCTGTGCGCCACTCCTGGTATTTACGAAAGCCTTCGGGGGAGTGAAAAGTACCGCATGCTTACCACGCAGACGCATGATCCTGCTGAGGCGGCACAGGTCATGGCCCGCACAGTACGCGAGCAATTCTCCCTTGAGCCGACCGAGCCTATCAATCTCGATCGGCATTACTGCGAGGACCCATCGATCCTATCGGGTCACATCAACGCGCCTGATAATCCATCAGATACAATGGTGGCTGGCGAATGCGTGGGGATGGTGGGCACCACAATTCTCATGCGTCAGCAGGGGAGAGTGTTTGCTGTTGCGCTCAAGGATTACCCGTCCCACCGCGTTGATTTTATTCCGGGTAGCATCCAGTACGAGTATTCGGCTCCCCCTGAGCAGGATTCGTTGTTCTAGTGCAATCTCACAGCTCTTTGTAGGGGTAGCTCATAAGCTCGTCGATAGTGACAAATGTATAGCCCTGATCCAAGAGATAGGGAATTGCAGTCTTGAGCGCCTCGACGGTCTGGGTACGATCGCCACCCCCATCGTGACACAGGACAATAGCTCCTGACCATGCGGCCATGATCTCATCAGCAATTGCTCCTGCTCCTGGTTTACGCCAATCGCCGCTATCGATAGTCCAGCCGATTTCGGCAGTGATATAGGGCGCAATATTCTTTTGTAGCGGAGGCTTGAAGTTGCCACCCGGTGTGCGAATAACCTTACTTGCTTCAGCACCCGTTGCCTCTTTGATAACATCGAACCCTTTAGTGATTTCCTCAACTTGTTTTTCGGGTGACATGAGACCAAGATCGACACTCTTGCCATCGCCGCGTGCGTGATCAAAACTGTGCGTACAAATCTGATGTCCCGCATCATACGCACGCTTGACCAGTGCTTTTCCGTTTTCATCAAAGCGTTCGCCAACGGTAAAGAACGTTGCCTTTACGTCGTATTCTTTCAAGACATTCAAAATTTGCTCGGTTGATCCAGGCCACGGCCCGTCATCAAAGGTGAGCGCAATAACTTTGTCATCGCCCGTGTCGGGATAATATTTGCGGCAGACAAGATTTGCGGCCTCGGCTTCATCGACGAATGTCTTTCCAGAAACCTTTCCGACCTTTGTGATCGAATGCCCATCGGAGCCTTCGCCTTCAACAACGTGAATGGGGCCATTGCCTTCTTCGATCACTTCGTAAGGGACGGTGATTACGGTGTCATCTGATTCTTCAACGATATTGCCACCGTCGGTCATGGTTATGATATCGCCACCCTTAAGGGGCGTTGCGGGATCGTCGACGTACGCACCATTGATCCAGGCAGAAAACGTTTTGCCTTTGCCCGATTCGAGCACTTCGCCATCGACGGCAACAAAATCACCAGGTGTTGGGGCAATATAGCCTTCGTCTATGACGGCGCCAACAGTTTTGCTGCCACCAACTTCAAGCTCGGTTCCGTTGAGTATTACGGCAACGGGGCGCGTTGCGGCAAAGGCAATGCCTCCGCCGACAAGAACAAACAAGGCCACAGCAGCAATGAGTGCTGGTTTCCAGGGAAATCCGATTAAGAACGCAGGTTTTTGCTGTTGGCGTTTGCGGTTATCAGAGCGCTCGCTGGTATCGCGGGTGCGTGAGGGGCGCTGAGGGTTTTGAGAGCGCGAGCGTTGGGTGCGCTGGGGGTGATCTTCCGTTGCTCGGGCGCTTTGACCGCGTCGAGTGGCTGTACTTCTCTGTGTTTGTGGGCGCGAATTTTCGGGGCGAGAGGTTCTGTCTGCTGTGACGCGCTTGCGATACATATCGACATCGCGCCGATATTCAGTTGCATCGGTTGATGTTTGGCCAGCTCTGTTAGCGCGGGAGGTGTTGACAGACCGATCAGCAGCGCTACCGCTTCTGCGTTCGGGGCGTCCGTCAATAGTATGGCGACGAGGATTGTTATGCGGCGTTTCTGGCATCGTTTCTCTTGTTCGTCGTGGGTGAGAAAACCAACTCCCGGCATGGTTGACTCAAATAGGGGTGGCATACCTCACTACTACCATTCTACCTGAAAATTGTATGGATGTGCCACGCGTCCCAACGAAGCGTTTATACTGATGCTTTCAACGAAGAGAGGACTTACATGGGTTTGCAATGTGCGGTCGCGCAAGGCATTGGCGCACTGAGTACGTGGGGTCTCAAACGTGTGTTCAAACGACCAGCAGGTAATTTTCCTGGCAAGGTAGCATTGTATGTTGATCCTCACCTTATAGCGGACCTCTCTCACAAGCTCAGGCGTGGTTCGGTGATCGTCTGTGGGACCAACGGCAAAACCACGACAACAAACTTGCTTGCCGATGCGCTCGAAACAGCCAATATGCAGGTGATTTGTAATCGCTCAGGTGCGAATCTCGATAGCGGTATTGCAACTGCATTACTGCATGGGCAAGAGGCAGATTGGGGCGTTTTTGAAAGCGATGAATTGTGGCTGGCTAAAGTGTTGCCGCAGCTCAAATCAGATTACCTCATTCTTCTCAACCTGTTTCGCGATCAGCTAGATCGCGTCGGCGAAATCGATCGCATTCAAGACAGCATCGTCGGATCGCTCAAGTCATCTCCCCAAACCGTACTTGTGTACAACGCTGATGATCCCTTGTGTGAAGCGATTGCTCAGCGCGCAGGCAATAAGACAATTGCATTTGGCGTGGGAGAAGATATGGGTCTTCCGCAAAATACGGTAGCTGATGCACAGATGTGCCAAATGTGCTCAGGCATGCTCAATTATGAGTTTCGTCAGTATGGACAGCTTGGGAGATATGCCTGTTCGCAGTGTGGTTTTTCCCGTCCAAAACTCGATTATGCCGCTCGTTCGGTGCGCTTTGGTTCGGCGGGGTTGTCGTTTGACGCA
>JAVWLC010000084.1:0-8509 GCA_036638175.1 Raoultibacter sp.
CTTCAATCTGCTGGAAGCGACCAATTTGTACGCCAAACGCTTTGCGTTCGCGAGCGTGCGCTACCGCATCTTCCATTGCAGCTTCTGCCATACCAAGCGATGACGCGCAGGTAAACACACGGCCAAATTCAAGAAGACGGAAAAGTTGCCTGAAACCACCCTGGCGTCCCGTCAACCGATACTCGGGCATAAGTTCGACGTTTTCGAATGACACCGAAGCAAACGGAAGCATCGACTGCCCTATCTTACTAATAGGTACAGCAGTAATCCCCCGCAAGTCACGAGGAACGAGCCAAAATGCAAGCGAAGGATACTTACCAGGGTTCTCTTCATCGCGATCAATAGCGGCTACAAGAATATAGGGTGCATATTCGCCGTTATTCACAAACGTCTTCTGGCCGTTAAGGATATATTTACCATCAACGGTACGAGTATAGGTTTGCATATTCATGGAATCAGAACCTGCCTGAGGCTCTGAGATTGCCAAGGCAAACGTCAAACGCCCCGTTTGGCGATAGTCCTCGAGTACCGCCGAAAACTCTCCGCCTGCAGCAAACTCTTCCATGATCCTCAGATTGAACAGATCATTTTGAAACGGCAAGGTAGCACCAGCGCAGCGCGAAAGCTCCTGAATAATAAGTGCTTGAGAGGTGAGGCTGTACGAGTCGGGCGTTTCACCGTCTTTCGAATCCTTGCATCCAAAGTACAGATCAACAAATCCTTTTGCCACCTCGTCAGGCAACCCCTGATCACGCCTCCACTGTTTCACATGATCGGGAATAAATGTGCTCTCGCCAAAATCGCGAAAAGCGGCAACGAGTTTGCGTTGCTTATCGGTGAGATTAAAATCCACAATGGTCCCTTCGTCAAAGATGCATCTTACATCTTACCTTTTATAGTAGTATAGCTAGCACGTTCCCATTATCCCTCCCACAAATCTACGAAATCAGCCGTTTTCATGTGGGAAAACTGGTATTTCAACCCGAAATCAATCCTACTACCCTATCAAATCTGCGATTTTGTCTGTTTTAAGGTCTCTTTGATCTCTCATTTTATTACTATTGTCCTATCTCGATAATCATTGATACTAGATTTTATCACTTATGATTAAGCACTTATCGCTAAATACCATCATTTTACTATTATTGTCCGTAGGCAGTCTATGCGGAACGTGCGATTATTCCGTTATGAGAGAAATCCCTAGTAAAAGAAGGAGTGCTGTTCGTATGTCAGTAACTGAGAAACTGAATGGCTACGGCCCGCTGAGCGGGATCAAAGTAGTCGAAATGTGCACGTATGTAGCGGCTCCCGCAACCGTCAGGATTCTTGCCGAGATGGGTGCTGAAATTATCAAGATCGAATCTTTCGATGGCGATATCCAGCGTACTCAAGGCCCTGGATTCGGCTGCGAGTTGACCGATACGGAAGATCCCACCATCGACCTCAATAACACCAACAAGAACTGGGTGTCATTGAACCTTAAAACCGAAGAGGGTCTGGCTATCGCCAAGAAGATGATCGCTGAGTCTGATGTCTTCATGAACAACATGCGTTCCGCTGCTCTTGAGAAGCTAGGTCTTGATTACCCCACGCTTTCAAAAGAAAACCCTGGTCTTGTTTGGGCTCAGATGCGTGGCTATGGTGAGTTCGGTGAGTTCGCTCACAGCCCTGGATATGACGCAGTGTGCTGGGCTGCTCGTGGTGGCGTTGCTGGTACATTCTGCGAGAAGGGCACCTCCCCCGCTATTCCCCCACAAGCATTTGGTGACTACAATACCGCAACTATGATGGCTGCAGGCATCCTGGGCGCTCTTGTAAACAAGCTGCGCACCGGCAAGGGCGACAAAGTTGTTGTCAACCTGTACCATGCTGCTATCTGGGGTGGCTCCATCGGCATCTGCGCTCAGCAATTCGGTGCAGAATATCCTAAGAGCCGCAAGAACGTTCCTAACCCCTTCAACAACACTTACAAGACCGCTGATGACAAGTGGATCTACATCTGCCAGCCTCAGCACAACCGTTATTACAACGACATGATGCAGATCATCGGTCGCGATGACTTGGTTGACGATCCCACGATGGCTACCATTGAAAGCCTGAAGGAAAAAGAACTGCAGCCTCAGCTGATCGCTATTCTCGAAGATGGATTCGCAAAGAAGACCCTCGACGAGTGGCTTCCCATCTTGGCAGAGTGGCAAGTTCCGAGCCAGAAGGTATTCCGCTTCACCGACATCGTCAAAGACGAAGAAGCATACGTCAACGACGCTATCCGCAAGGTCGAGTACAAGGCATTTGGTGAGCATGCTCTGCCTACGAGCCCCATCCGCTATGCGGGATTTGGTGATCCTCCGGTCATCCTCTCAAAGCCCGTTGGTTATCACACCGCCGAGTATCTTGAGAAGTTTGGCTACAGCGAAGACGAAATCGCAAAGCTCGAAGCCGATGGTGCCGTCAAGGTCTACCATGGCGAAGAGGTACCCGATGTCATCTTCAAGTCCCAGCGTCAAGTTGAAGGCAAAGCTCCTTGCAACTGGTAAGCTTCTTACCCTTCAAAAATACCCCCGTCGAATGCGACGGGGGTATTTTTTTCTTCCACTAACAGATTAAAATCGAAGCGTTTTTACAACAGACCCTATGACAACCGATTGATCAACTCAACCATATCTTTCCCGAGCTGACGAGCAAACTCAACTGCAATCGGATCTTCGAGCGTACTGCGACGCCACTGTATACGTCCATCTTCACGGAAACCGCCAAAGGTCGAACCCGTGCACCCAGCACCAAGCACCGGGCCAGCAGGCCTTGGATGAACAACAAGCATTTCATGCGTCACAAAAAAGCGTTCGAGAACATCGACGGTCGGTTCGAGTCCACAGTTGTTGAGGCCCGCTACGGTAATCATGCCACCCACTTTGTGCTTGAGCTTGTTCTCTACCATATGAAGGTAGCGCGTACGATCTATGAACGTCTTCATACGTGCAGTAACATTGGAGAAGTAATCGGGCGAACCTAAAATAATGCCATCAGCAGCAAGCATTTTGTCCACGAGTCCAGCCATATCGTCTGACATCGAGCACTCAGACTTCATGAGACAGGCATTACAAGCGCAGCAGTAACCAATAGAAAGCTGAGACAGCTCAACTAACTCGCATTCAGCCCCCAGCGCCTCAGCTTCACGCAAAGCAACCTCCAGCAGCTCAGCCGTGCATTTACCCGGTCTATGACTTCCATTGATAGCAAGAATTTTCATGGGTGTTTCACCTTCCCTCGATAGATCACAGCATGATATAGAAAGGCCCCCGCGTCGCAGCTGACGTGGGGGCCTTCGTGAGACTTTTTGACTTACATGTTATGGAACGCGTACTTGTCCGGGTTCTCTTTCACGTCGTCACGGTTCTTCGGGTTCATCTTAAGCGTACCCATAATGCCGTCATTCGTGTTAGAAGCGAGTACCTGGTTGCGGTTCTCCATCTTGATGACGTTCTCGAAGCTGGTTCCGTCAAGTGAAGCCTGCAGGCATTCCTTGGTAAGACGCAGGCCAAAGGGAGCGGTGTTAGCGCACATTTCTTCGCCCAACTTGACAGCCTCTTCGACGATGTCCTCATCAGCAACAACCTTGTTTGCAAAGCCCCACTCAAGAAGCTTGTCAGCCTTGAAACGACGGGGGTTCATGAGGATCTCAGCAGCGCGAGCATAACCGACGATCTTCGGAAGGAAGAATGCGCCGCCCATGTCGGTACCGGTGTAGCCGATTGACAGGTAGCCAGCGTTCATCTGATAAGATTCGCCGAGGATACGCATGTCGCAAGCGCAAGAGATCGAAAGACCGCCACCAACAGCATAGCCACGCAGAGCACCAATGATAGGCTGCTCACAGCGACGCATGTTGATGATCTGATCGGAGCACATACGCTGCATGACATAGAAGTCACGCTGAATGCGGCCCATGTCCTCAGGAGGCTCTAAAGCGAGGTCGTTCAGGTTGAAGCCAGCGCAGAAGGACTTGCCTTCGCCGGTGAGTACGATAACGCGGCAGTCTTTATCAAGACGAACCTTGATGAGGAAGTCATTGAACTCGCTCATCTGAAGATAAGACATCGCGTTGAGGTTCTGAGCATCGTCAAAGGAGCAAATGAAAACAGGGCCCCTCTTCTCAATCTTCAGCTTCTCATACTCATAGGTAAATTCTGGCAGATGGTAACTTTCTTGATAAACACTCATCGGTTAAAGCCCCTTTCCCTGATATTCCTCAATTTATAATGATTTATCCGCAATTAGCTTTTGATATGCCATCGCACCACCTATGTTCGCATGGTCACTTCTTCGTTACTATGGACAATTACATTTGTTTGTTACTTTTTGATTAATCCGACCACCCAGTTTTTTTGAAATGACCGCTTTTTCTCAGAATCCTTCTACCAAAAAACTCACACCGAACGCCGATTGTCACGCCATCGTTGTTGTAATTGCCACTCCTATAGGCTGTGCCTATCGACCCATAGGAAGTTCCGATGAGTCGGGCACTAAATGATCCCAAGAAACGCCCCGGATGAGCATACAATAGCTAAGAACCGATCCTCAGATATCGGCTTCCAGCAGCCAAGCTACCGTATTGACTGCACCCTGACGGGAGGAATCGCATGGATCTGAATACTTCGATCCACACAACGTTCTTGCGAGCACGCACCTCAACTTGCCGAGCAATCGCCATCGGTCAGGACACCTATTTTCCTGCACAGAGCTTATACGCATTCGCGAACAAAGTAGACACGACTCAGTCGGTTTGCTGGTTCGCGTAGATTTAAACCGCTGCCTAGAACAAGGAGGTGCTTCGCTCTATCGAATAAGACGAACGCTTGCAAGCGTCGTTGACCTGGCCGCCGTCGTCGGCTTGCACCCGCCCGAGAACGGAGTGCAATTCATCCGTCGATGGAACTCGATTAGGAGGAACAACGGGGTTATGATTACCGACCTAAAAATCAATGAGGAACGCAAGGCGCACTATTACGAACAAGGTTATTGGACCGAGAAAACACTCGGTGACATCTGGAAAGAACAAGCTGCGTCCTTTCCAAATCGCGAGTACGTTGCAGACGATCAGGGGACCCGTTTCACGTATGGGCAAGTAGATGACAAAGCAAGCCGCCTGGCTTCCTGGTTTGTCGACAAAGGTGTTGCGCCTGGCGACGTTGTCACCTTCCAACTACCCACGTGGGCTGAATTCTGCATTGTCTACGTAGCGTGTCTCAAAGTTGGAGCAGTAATGCATCCGCTGCCAAAAAATTTCAATGACGAAGATCTTGTCTACAACATGAACAAGGTGCAAAGCAAGGCTTTCATTTGCCCCACGTTTCATCACAAATGCGATTACGAGGCTCAGATTCTCAGTGTCATTGATCGCATTCCATCACTGGGACCTATCGCACTCATCGATCGTGAGCGGCCCGCGAACACGGACCTCCCTACCCTCGCATCGATCTGCGCTGATTACGAACCACTCAGCGTGCGTCCTTCGATTACTTCCGATGACATCGCCTGCATTCTGTCGACCTCTGGTACAACAGGTAAGTCTAAAGCGGTACTTTTCACGCACAACAATCTCATTTTCTCAGAGAGCTCTTTCACTCAGGGGCTTGGGCGAACACAAGACGATGTCATGTTTATGCCCTCCCCCTTAAACCATGCAACAGGATTCTTTCATGGTCTCATTTCCCCTATGCTCCTGGGAGGCCGTACCGTTTTACAGCAAGACTTCCGCGCTGATACAGCTGTTGCCCTTTGCAACAAAGAAGGGGTAACGTGGTCAATGGGAGCAACGCCATTTATTTACGACATCCTTAAGTACATTGAAGTTGATAAAGGCGAAACGATCAAGACGCTCAATTTGTTCCTTTGCGGCGGCGCACCCGTACCCGGCACGCTTGTCCAGTGCGCATGGAACCACGGTATTTTGCTCTGCGAAATTTATGGATCAACCGAAAGCTGTCCACATATCTATGTTCCCCCCGAGAAGTGCCTGGAGTGGAACGGTGCTTGGTCGGGCATTCCCTTCCCTGGCATTGAGGTTCGTGTTGTCGATGCTGACAAGAAAGATGTTCCCTATGGCGTTCAGGGAGAAGAGATTTCCCGAGGACCTCATCAGTTTGTCGGCTATCTGAACGATCCTGAGCGAACTGATCGCGCACTTGATGACGATGGGTGGTTTGCCAGTGGCGATCTTTGCTACATGGATGAAGAAGGTCGTGTCCGTATCAATGGCCGCAAGAAAGAAATCATCATTCGTGGTGGTGAGAACATCTGCGCAAATGAAATCGACGGGAATCTCATGGAATGCCCCGGAGTTGGCGATCATGCAACCATAGGCATGCCCGATGAGCGACTAGGAGAGCGAATCTGCACCTTTATCGTTCCCACAAGTGATGTTCTTCCAACACTCGAAGAAGTGGTCGCCTACCTCGACAACAACCACGTTGCAAAGCGTCTGTGGCCTGAGCGGCTCGAATTCACAAACGAGATACCAAAAACCGCAACAGGCAAGGTCAAGCGTCATATCCTTGCTGCCGAACTCAGCAAACGGATGCAGTAGCTTTCAAAAAAACTGTATCTCTAACCATTGAGACCCCAACTGCTTAACTGCATTGGGGTCTTTTTCTGGCCACACAAGCATGTACTCGCAATCAAATCCGTACGACAATCGATTGACTTGCGCAGAATCTGTTTGTTGATGGCTAAAGTTGCCGTGCCCTTACACTGGGATCATGAATATCAATGAGGTAATGTAATTGCGCCTGAATCGAAAGACGAGCTGCAGGACTTAAACGCATGTCGATGTCGGTATAAACCTCTTCAAGGATGTCATCGAGATCGATTGAATCGCTTCGCTCTATTGCATCCCTTACATGTGACAGACGTTTGATGCGATGCGCTTCAGTTCGATCGATTATGCCGATGGGGTCTTCAATAGGAGCGCCATGGGCGGTCAAAAGTTTCTTATAGCCGCCTGCAACAACTTTGCGCCGCAACGACTTCAGGCTATCAAGGTATTCCGCCAAACCCCCATCGGGCCAGCAAATTACGGTTGTTGAATGCAGGAATACTATGTCACCACTCACGATAGAGCAATCGGCAGAAAAGCAAAATGCAACCGAATCGCTCGAGTGACCAGGAATCGAAATAACTTCGAGTTGGGGACCGTCATCCGCAACAGAAAAGCTTCCATTTGGTAGCGTGTCTGCTTCGCGCGAACACAAGGGAGCCGATGCAAGCCGAGCAAGATGCGCTGCACCTTCACTGTGATCGAGGTGCCCGTGCGTCAGAACAACAGCTGCAATAGTGAGATTATCTTCTTCGCATGCCGCAAGAATTGCCTCGAGGTGAGTTTGCTCCTCAGGGCCAGGATCAACCACCACACAAGCGGGTGCTCCTGGCTCAGAAAGTATCCACGTGTTTGTGCCACCAAATGTCATGGGTGACGGATTATTTGCTTTAACACACCGAGATCGCGGCGATATTCTGCCACCCCGCCAATCAGCTCCAGGTCGTTGTTTGTTTATGGGATTTGACATCTCAGTACTACTTCCTCGCTCCCGCTTCTCACGGGCTGCAACATAATGCGCTCGATCAACGGAGCTTCCGCAACAAAAGCCTCTGCACGGCAAGCAGAAGCAACAAAGGAGAGATTGTACCGCGTTGGCGGTACTAACAACGCTGTGCCTTTTTCGGCTTGATCGAAAAGCCACACAGGGTCCACCCAATCAGCCACCGTTGCCTCTGAGGTTCTGTCATCGGGAGTTTGTCCCTTAGGAAGAAGCGCAGAAAAGAAGAAGGTGTCATAGCGCCGCGGCTCAAACTCAGGTGTCATCCAGCGTGATCGAACACCGAGTAGATCGGTACGTAACACAAGATTACGGCGGATCATCATCTCTGCAAAGGATTCGACATGATCCGTAAGACGAGCACGCTCTTCGTCCCACAAAGGATCCGTCATATCCTCAATAACACTTGCGCCATCAGCACCTGCAAGCAAAACGCCGCACTCCTCAAAAACCTCGCGTGCCGCAGCTACCACAATCCGTCGTGCAGTTGCAACATCACACCCCATGCGCTGCGCCCATGTTTCGGGTGAAGGACCAGCCCAGGGTAACCCTGGATCTGAATCGCGCACATCAACACTACCACCAGGAAATACGACCGCATCAGGAACAAATGCCATGGTCTTGGCGCGGCGCAGCATAAAGACCTCAAGAGCACTTGGATTCCCTGAACGATACCGACTTTCAGCCGAAAAATCAGCATCACGAACAAGCATGACGGTAGCTGCAAGCTTGGGCACGACTGGCTCGAATGCTACATCATGATCAAGATAGCTTGTAGCTAGCTGAGCGAGCTTACCTCGAGCGGGAACCTCGAAAAGGTCACCCGACTTCCATGTTCGCACGGTTTTAGCCACTCTATCACCCAATCATCAGCTTAGTTTCTTCGCCGAACTTAATCGCAGCATCGCGTACAA
>JAVWLC010000084.1:8549-8781 GCA_036638175.1 Raoultibacter sp.
CCCCTTGTTAGCATTGTATGACACGTATGCGGCGCTCTAAACCCACACTATTTATCGAATGACCATCTTTGAGTCATGTTATCTCGCATATACAACATCTCAACGTAGTAATAACGGGTATCATAGTGGATAACATAGGATTATCGACCATTATTGAGGGGTTTATTCGCTATCGAAATACACCTCACTGATATACCAGGAGCAAGCCATGTCGGTACAACTTCAGCAAATC
>JAVWLC010000085.1:0-8756 GCA_036638175.1 Raoultibacter sp.
AGGGGTGGCTTCGGCTGCCCCTTTTGCGTTTATGACCCAAATGACACCTGTATATCTCCGTCTGCACGATAATTTCAAACAGTCTTAAAAGGAGATAAAATCATGCCCGTTAGCTCAACGCATTCTTCTGCCGGTGTCTACACCGCTGTCAGGGATCTCTCCGTAGGTGCTACTTCACTCTCTACCGCAGTTGTAGGCATTGTTGGTCAGGCCCGTCGTGGACCTGTGAATCAGCGTGTAGCCGTTCGCGGTATTGATGACCTGAAAAACATCTTCGGCGCTAAAGATCCAAAATACGGCTTAGGCCTGTACCTGGCTCTGCCTGTTGCAAAACAAACTAACCAACTGCATTACGTTCGCATCACTAATGGTGCTAAGTACGCTGTTGGTGTTCTTACTGTGGATGACCCGACTGCCGTACAGCCTGTGCTGCGTCTGACTCCATACACTGATGAAGACGGAAACATCGTAGGCGTTAACAGCCCAGACGAACTTGGCTTCCTGCCGAATGACCCACTGAACGATAACATCGTCGGTTATATCATTCTGGAGAACCCAGGACTGTGGAATAACCAGATGGCTATTCAGATTCGTCCTGCTGTTCCTAAAGGCTTAAACGCATTCGATGACCGTTCTAAGTATAACACGAAGTTGTTCTATATTGACGAGTTCGAAAACTACGTCGCTGGGAGCAACCCGGTTAATACTTACCAGTGCTGCCTGTCTGACTACAAAGATGAGTTCGACCGTCAGTATCGTGTTGGTACTGTTATGGAAAACGAAAGCTCTAACTTCCGTTTCTTGCAGAACCCATACTTCACGACGAACATCGACTTCCTGACGTCTGACTTCATGTACTTCTCTGGCGGTAGCGATGGTGATCGTGTTACGTCTGACCAGATTGCTGCTGCGTATCAGGAATACTTTGGCGACCCTGAAGAAATCCGTGTAACGTTGCTGCTTGCTCCTACGCAGGACTACATTGTCCATCGTGGAATGAAAGCTGCTGCGGCTGCGCACATCAACTGCTTCGTTATCTGTGGTGTACCGTCTGATCAACAGACCGTGTCGAAAGCAATTCGCTATCGTCGCCAGACGTTGAACGTGAACGATACCAACATGGCACTGTACACGCCTGATATCAAAATCTTCGATGAAGATACAGGGCGTTATTTGACTATCGCTAACGTTGGTCAGATCTGTTCCGTGTTCGCGTTCACTGATGCCAACCGTGGTAGCTGGTTCGCACCTGCAGGTATCACTGCATCTCAGGTTCTCGACTTCGTTGGCCTGACGCAGAAATACGATCAGGATGACCGCGATGCGATGACGCGTGAACAGGTCAACTACATCCGTAAACTGCCTGACGTATCTGGTGGCGGCTACGCTGTGTGGGAAGCAAGTACGCTGTACAATCAGTCTTCTGCCTTCCAGCAGATTCAGATTCAGCGTATGGTTGCATACGTCCTTGAAGTATGTCACCGCACTTGTAAGATTGGTCTATTCGATCCGAACGACAACATCCTGCGCGAGAAACTGAAAGCAATGGTTGAGAAGTTCCTCGAGGAGATCAAGCTGGCTCGTGGTCTGCGTGGCGGTAAGTCTGGCTCTAAAGGCTATCAGGTTGTGTGTGACGAGAACAATAACACCAATCAGACTATCGCTAACGGCGATCTGGTTCTTGATATTGTGCTGGACCCGACGCGTACTACCAAGCGTCTGATCTATCGTTTCAACATCAACCCATCAGGCAGCACCTCCACTTCTCTGAGTCTGTAAATCAATTAGGAGGGCTTCGGTCCTCCTTTTTCGTATGGTGGGGCTTATGGTTACTTTTTCTATCAACGGTAATCTGGAGTATTGTTTTAGTCAACGAAACAAGACTCTCAAGTGTTCTTTCTACATGGATGCTAACGTACCTGTGCGTGGCTATGTGGAAGTGCAGAACGCTTCTGGTGCTGTGCTCAAGACCATTCAACTTGAAGGTATGAGTACGCCAGCTCTTTCTGAGTTTGACCTGACGTTTGATACAGGTGAGCATGATATTGTCGCTAAAGTATTCAACGCCAGTACGACTCTCAACTCAACATCGAACCGTGTGCGAGTAAGCGTACCATTCAGTGGTGAGTACGGCCCTCGTTTCGGCGTACATGACAAAGTAATGTCTCTCGCTGATTACAACGATGCCTTCTTCCGTTCTCTACCTACGCTGCTGGGTGAAACTAGTCCTCAACTAATCACCTGCCCGCCTGACCAGTCAACTTCTGATAACAATCGTTTCTTCTACGTCGCATGGCCTAAGCGTCTACTCTATGGATATTTCCAAGAGACAGTGCAGGGCTTCTCCGGCTCGTGGGATGGTGCTCAGGAGTTTGGTGACTTCAACTTCCTCGGTGCAGCAGAAGTAAGTCTTGGTGGATTTGATTATGTGGTGTATCGCAACGACTTCCCGTTCGATAGCCTTGATTATGTCTTCCGCATTAAATACGGTTCCACCAGTCCTAAGTCCGGTGACCCTGTATAATTTTAAACACCGCTTCTGGTTAAACGGAGAACACAATGGAACTGAAACTTGAACAGTTCATTAATAACGTTGAGTTGCTTACGAATATCCACCAGCAGAACAAAAACCCAATCATGATTCGCCTTCCGAAAGAGGGCAGTCAGTTAGGTCTGTTGTTCTACTGCTCGTATGCAGTTCCTCGTTATGTGGTCCTTCCGATCAATGCGATCTGGATTGACTACAACCCTGAGTCGTCTACGTTCGGTACAGCATTCAAGCGTACTGTCAAAGACAACTCCGACCCGTACAAAGATGTTTGGACGCCGTTATACTTCTACGCAGACGCAATGGAAGAACAGGCGTATGACCCGAACGATCTGCAAATCGTTAACGACGCATTACCGCCGTTGGCGACAAGTGTGACTCGTGGTGTCGGCTATCTGTCCTATCCAGAAGCTGAGTCTCGCGTTCTTATTGAAGGTGATGAAACACTCACCAACAAGCGTGAACCGAAAGACCACACGCACCCTGAAAAGCCAGCTACTATGATTTCTATCAATGGTAGCTTTGGTGAAGAACATGTGCCTATCAAAGACCAGTTGATTCCACAAGTGAATCAGGTAATGGTATTAGAAGACGACACCCTACAGTGGCGTAAGGTGCGTGAAGCAGAACTAAGTCAACCTACTGATTAACGGAGCGGTTATGACTACATTGAATGATCTCGCCGCTGCTCTGTTGGACGTTACCGGTTTCGCGGATGATACGTCGAAAGACCAAATCATTCGTCAGATTAACCCTACGTTGAACATTAGCTGTACGCAGATTGTTGCGGCACAAGAGCCTGTTGGCGTTGTACTACCGATGAACGTTGTCTGGCTGTGCATGGTGCGCGATAGCAAATACTATCGTAAGTTCCTTGCGCGTAAGTCTAAGGCGCCAGCAGATGGCTTCCAGAATACGTGGGAAGAAGTAACCAACTTCAATTCGTTCTGGGCGCCTCAGTATTACGACCCGTCTGATATTGGTGGCGGTACTGATATCCCTAATGCGTCTGTTGATGAATATGGTATCGCTCGTCTGACAACTGAACCTAAAGCTGTTGGTCGTCCGACGTTCGTATCTGTGTCTGACCCACGCAATACCGATAAGCGTACACCGCTGCCTCACGATGAACTGCATCCTGAGAAGCCTCTGGTCGAAGTGAAGACTGTTGAAGGTAAAGTGAACATGGACGCTGCTGTTGGAGACGATGGTTCAACGTTCCGTGCTGACACTAACGTGAAGGCGTCTTACGGTCACCTACTCTCTACTGAATTACTGGAGAACAAAGCATGAGTGTAACCACGATTGACGGCTTTGCTAATCAGTATATCGCACTGGCTCGTACTCGTGGTCTGACACCGCGTAACCCAATCACATTCCTGTTTCGTCCGAACGCGAACGATCAGACTGATGTGTATCAGGTTGTTGTGTCACTGACCGAGCCTTCGTTTGCTGAAAAGCCTTATAACTTGATCTGGATTGATGCTAACTCGGGTAGCCCTCAGTATAAATACGTGCTTGTTCGTACCAGCCACGTATCTGATGGTAATCACCGTGGTTCGTGGGTATCTCTCACTGACTATTCGCAACTGTTTAAGTCCAAGCAGTTCTTTCGTCGTGTTGTTGAGAACGCCTCTGACCTGGGTATCGAAACTGGTGACCTCGCTATTCCACATGCGACTACATCCCGTCTTGGTAGCGTAGTAACTAAGGTTGCTCCTACAGATCCGAAAGACCCGCTGGCTGTATCTGATAGCGACCCACGCATGTCTGATGCGCGTTACCCAATCGCTCATGATCATGATGATTATCCACGCACCATGATTCGTGTGAACGCTACTGCATTCGTTGAAGTCGCAAGCTCTAACGAACCACAGCCTGGTTATGTTCTGGCGATTGTCGATCAAGACCCGAAGAACCCAAACAAGTATATCGGTAAGTGGGTTAAGCCTACAGTCGATAACGTTGAGTGGTCTTCTCCGCATCTGTTGAACCTGCGTATCAGTCTGCCTGGTAATGCCAGCTACATGTCTGATAACAGTAGCGTGAAACTCAAGTGCGATGCTGAGTGGTCGAACGGTATCGTTCATGACCCTGACGGCATTGTCTGGTCCATCGAAGAAAATGTTATCGGTGTGACTATCGCAGAAGATGGTACGGTGACAGCGCCTGACTTGGCTGCTGACGTTGTACTGAAAGTCACTGCAAAACTGCGTGACCCTGTGTATGGCAACTGGGTAACTGCTACCTATGACCTGCTGATCAAGAACGTGTTTGTTCCAGAAGATGAGATTGTTTCAATCGCTATCGTTGGCGCTGACACTTTGTTCTACAAGCAGAAAGAAACATACAGCGTTACGGCGCGTTATGCTTCTGGTACGGTTGCTACTATTCAGCCTACCAACTTCGAAGTCGATAAGCCTGATGCTCTTGGTCTGGTTGGCCTTGTTGGTACTGCGAAGAAAGTCGCTACCGATACGGTCGCTAAACTGACTGCAACGTTCGTCACTGGCGGTAAGACTCTGACTGCCACGAAGAACGTCACTGTCAAAGCGCAGACGATGACGAAGCTGGAAATCTTAGGTTCAGCGACTATCGCATCCCAAGCAAGCGAGAGCTATACGTTCCGCATCACTTGGTCTAATGGCGATACGGAGATGATTACTCCTAATGCTTTCCAAGCAGCTCCTCCTACTTATACCACAATCAGTGGCAACGTAGTGACTGCGAAGAAAGAGATTACGCAGGACCGTCAGATTGTTCTGTCTGCAACGTACATCACTGCCGATCAGACAATCACTGGTACTAAGAACGTCACTATCGTTCACGAAACGGAAATCCCTTATCCAACTAAGTTGGAGATTCAGGGTGCTAATACCATTCGTAGCGAAGAATCAGCGAACTACACGTTCCTTGTGACGTACAGTGATGGTGCAACGAAGACCGTTAACCCAACAACCTTCACTGCTGACCGTCTGGATGTTGTGTCCATTGTGTTTAAAACAGTTAACGCAGGTAAAGTGTCTTCTGACATTCCTGTTAAGCTGTCCGCATCTTACGTTGAAGACGGTAAGACTGTTAATGCGACTCTGGATATCACAATCGTTAACGTCGTGCCTGTTGTTGACCTGACCAAAATTCAGATCATCGGCGCGTCCTCTGTCCAAGAAGAAAGCCAGACGCCTTACACGGTTCTCGCTACGTACTCTGATGGACACACGGCAACGATTACTCCTGCTGAGTTCCGCCTGACTGCTGCATCGCAGTATGCAACGTTTGCAAACGCAACGTTGACTGTTGGTAAGGTACCGATTGCAAGTACCAGCGTGACGCTCTATGCGTCGTACACTGAGAATGGTATCACTAAGACTGCAACTCTGGATGTTTCTATTGTAGGTAATCCTCCTACAGTTACAGGCATCGAGATTCGTGGCGCAGACCAGATGAATGAGAACACCACGCAGACCTACACTGCATGGGAAATCATGTCTGACTCTACAACGCGTCAGATTGCATCACCGACGTGGTCTGTTATTCAGGGCAGCGCTATCGCTTCAATCAGTTCTGCTGGTGTGTTGTCTGCTGGCGAAGTGACTCAAGACACTACCGTCCTGATTCGCGCTCAATACGACGGCCGTACAGCGCAGAAATCCGTGCTGGTTAAAAACATCATCGTTATTACGTTGATGAGCGTAGCACCGCAGACACCTGCACCTGCATTCGTCTTTGGCGATGCTGCCGCTACTGCGAAAGACCTGCATAGTATCTTAACGTTCTCGGACTCTACGTCCCGCGAAGGTACTAGCGGTGAGCTGGCTTACACGCTGTCCTCTGCGTCTCAGGAATACTTTGAGATTGTTGCTGGTGGTACTACTGGATGGCGCATCCGTACGAAGAAAGCTCTTAGCGGATTCTACGGTAGCCTTGAGTTCCAGATTAACGTTGTTGCGACTGTTGGTTCTGTGTCGAAAACTGGTAACGTGAAGTTCACTGTTACTGGACCAACTGATGACGTGAACCTCGTTGAAATCATCGGTCCTGACTCTGTAACTGAGGGCGGTACTGCTGGTGAATACTACGTCCGCGCTACGCGTATGTCTGGTGCGCAGTTCGAATACGTTGCGACAACTCCTTCATGGACTCTGCCGCAGGGTGCTGCGTATGCTCAACTGCAAGCTGGATCGGTAGCGACTCGCACTAAGGTCAACGTACCTGCGAACTCGATTACCCAGAACCAGACTGCGACGCTCCGTGCGGCTAACGTGACTATCGAAGGCAAAGCATACACGCCTGAGAAAGTGATTCAGATTATCAACCAAGCAGAAACGATCACCAAGCGCGAGCTGATTGGTCCTACTGCTGTGAACAAAGGTGAGACTGGTACGTACATTCTTCGCCTGACCTTCTCTGGTGGATCTACTGTTGACCTGACTCCTGTTATCACGCGTAGCTCAGGTTCGACTACAGCATTTACCTTTAACGGTGACAACACCATTACTGGTAACACTGTGAGCACCACGCAGACTGCAATCATCACTGGTACTGCTTCACATGGCGGCCAAGCGCAGACTGCAACGCTGACTGTAACGAACACGCCAGAAGCACCGTACCCAGAATCGCTGACCATCACTGGACCAGCCTCTGTTATTGGTGGTGTGCGTACTGCATACACTGCATCCGCAACAATGTCTAACGGCACGATTGTTGATGCGACTGGTTCTAGTGCCTGGACAGTAGCTGTTAAGTCTGGTACTGTGACTGCTTCTATGGATGGCACAACGTTAGTCACCAATAAGGTTACTGCCGAAGCTGTTGTCACTATCACCGTACAGTTCTCTGTTGGTGGTAAGACTATCACCCAGACCAAAGACGTCACGGTTAAGCCTGAGCAGGTTGCTGACCTTGGTGTTCGCTTCGGTTCTCACTCTAAGGTGAAAGCTCTTAGCGGTTACGATGCGCAGTTCGTGCAATCTCTGGCAACACAACTTACAACTACTGGTGAGCAGCTCCTTAACTGCCCTGGTGGTGTGAGTACCAGTTCGAACAATGTGTTCTTCTACGTTGCTTGGCCTAAGTCTCTCGGCTATGGTTACTTCGTAGAATCAGCACAGGGCTTCGCTGGTTCGTGGGATGGTGCGTTGGAGTTTGACGACTTCAACTTTGCTGGTCCTGCTGAGGTGCAGATTAATGGGGTTGATTACGTTATCTATCGTAACGACTTCCCGTTTGATAACCTGGCGTATACGTTTAAACTGACCTACGGTTCATCGAACCCTGGTTCAGGTATCGCGTAAGGAGAAAGAAGATGCCGGTAATGATGACTTCGTTCTTGTTACCAGCATCCGCAGCACTTCCATACCTCCTCGAGGATAAATATCTTCGTGGGGGTATGCGTTGTCTGCCTACGCTCGCAGAACGTGATGCAATGTCTGTAGGTAATAAAAAGCCTGGGATGTTGTGTTACGTTACCGAGACCAAGAAGATGTATCAACTTGGTGCTGACAACGTAACGTGGGAAGAAGCGAAGTTTGGTGGTGGAGCTAACTATAAGTTCCAAGCACCCTTCGTCACTGCTACGGATGAATCTGGTATCACTGTCGTAGGGCTTGACCCAAGTAAACAAGTACCTGAACCAGAATATGCCGGGATGACCCTTGTATCTGGCGCTAACGGTGCGATGTTCTGGGCAGACCTTAACGGTAGTGAGAACATGGGTGTGCGTAAAACGGTAGAGTATGAATCGCCGGGCTATATCACTCCAGGCGGTACTGTTGATTTTGATCTCCAGATGAACCGTTCAGTCATGTTGTTACGTGTGGAGCTTAACGCGTTCGATATTGAACTGACCGCATTCGAATCTTCTGATCGATTAGACAGAAACCCGTATTTATTCCGTTCCACTGCTAATTTCTTGGTAGATGATGGAGTGTTTCAGGATGTGGACGAGGAGAATAACCCTCGTACTCAGAAACTTCGCCGATACTCTTTCCTGTCCAACAAAGACAATACACCTACAGTTTCTTGGCGTATGAAGAATATCGGTACCTCACCTGCTAAACCCAAACTCACTGTAACCTATCTGGTATTGGAGTGATCCTATGCAACACTTAACAGCAAACAAGCTCGTTGGTCTGGAAGCATTGACCCGTGACCTTGTGACCAAAATGAAGACTGCTGGTTTTACTATCGTAGCAGTCGATGGGAAAGC
>JAVWLC010000086.1:0-8756 GCA_036638175.1 Raoultibacter sp.
GTGTGGTCTGCTTGGCTATCTCGCCTTAGGACATTCATGGAATGTAGCAGCGTCAAATATTGACGATGCTACTGGTCGTATGGATGGCTATACAGCCATTGTCTTTGAGGGCACCGTTGATCCGACTCTTGTAAAAGAGGACACCGATTCAGCTGCAAACAAAAAAACACCAGGTACGTCAGCTTCCCAGAATGAAGCTGCCACCAATGGATCATTGTCTGGTGCGGAAACGGGTACCGAGAGCGGTGCCGGCACAGGCTTGGGTGCGAGCAACAGCACAAACAGCGAATCAAGTGAGAGTACAAAAACACCGACTTCACCGAACGAAATCGAAGATGCCGATAAACAAGGTGTCACCAATGAGGGCGAAAGCTCGGGAGCGGCCAGCGGTGGCAGTTCGGGAACAACCAGTGGGTCAGGGATAAGCGGAGGCTCGGATTCAACCGATGAGGTCAGTACTAGCAGC
Source organism: Raoultibacter sp. (assembly GCA_036638175.1). Classification (GTDB taxonomy): domain Bacteria; phylum Actinomycetota; class Coriobacteriia; order Coriobacteriales; family Eggerthellaceae; genus Raoultibacter. Next base: position 467 of record JAVWLC010000086.1, read on the forward strand.
GGATCATCTGCTTCAACCAAGAAGAAAATCCCCGTTGACCTTGCTGATGTTGAAGAAAGTTACCTCGAGAAAAACGCCACGGTATTCACGCTTGATACCCTTAAGCTTGGGCAATACAGTGAAGGTACCATTCTTCGCAAGGGTGATCATCGTTTTGGAGTATTCAGTGTTGATCCCAAAACTACTACTCGCTCGATTGCGCGCATGGTTGAGTATTTCAAGGAACACGAAGTAGATTTCATTGTTGCGCTGACTCCCGATAAAGAACTTGTTGAGAGCGCAGAGGGAATCGACATTGTCATTTCGACGCAAGACGAAGGCCTTTTCGTGATGGGTGAAACCATTAATGGTACGTTTTACGTCAATGCGCCTTCGATAGGTTCGGCTGGTGTCATTCTGATTTCACCCAGCAGTGTGGTTTCTGCAAAGGTTATTCAGCCTGAATAGCTTTCTCCCATTCTTCTTTTGTCATTGAGTGACAGAGAAAATCTTCTGGCTTTCCTGATTGGCCGATCTCTGCCATGCGACGGGTGCCTTCAAGGATAAAGCCAGTCTTATCGATAACCCGCTTTGAGGCAGCATTCCACGGGTAGCAGGTGCAAGATATAAGGGACAGGTTGAGATTTTCAAAGCCGAAGCGGATGACGCACTGGGAAGCTTCCGTTACAAACCCGCGATTCCACCATGCCTCGCCAATGGCATAACCTAGCATGAGCGCATCTTCGTACGGGCGCGCAGGGTCTGCGATGAGTCCAATCGAGCCAATAACTGTTCCTGCGGACTTTTCGTCAGTGACTGTTTCCTTGGGTACGATAGCCCAAACAGAACCCTGTGACGCTATCTCTCGTATGAAGAAGAGGGAGTCTTCGATTGTTGCGTGAGGAGGCCAGCCAGCATCGTGTCCGATGCGGGGGTTGCATGAGTAGTCAAACACGTCAGACGCATCAGATTCTTTGAAAGCCCTGAGGATAAGGCGGTCTGTTTCGATGGCTTGAACGGATGAAACGGGATCGGTGTTTAAGCTCATGACGATGCTCCTGGCTTGGGTGCCGTTAGAAATTCGATGTTCATATCAACACGAGCAGGAATGCCTGCAACGGTTCCGTTGTTTGAATATTGCCAGATGGAAAAGTCAAAGCGACCTGTTGGGGTGCTCGTATCGTATTCAGCAAACCAGATATCGTTCGTATCGCGGATGCTTTGATCGAAGCGGGCAATATCGCTTTTGTTGCCATAGAGCATCGATTCGTAGCCAGCTTCCTTAATGCGATTGCAAAATGCTTGAGCGTTTTCGGTTGCCTGTTCTTTCGACAGATCATTTGCTCGGGGGTTCGCAATGCCACTTACGGGCTCATGGTCATAGACGATGGGGTATTGGAGTGCTGCGCCTTGTAGGTTCGCAAGAACAAAGTCAGCTTCCTCGATTGCTTCTGCGGCGTTGATTGATTGAGAGAAAAAGTAGACACCCACAGGAATGCCTGCGGCAACAGCGCCTTCGAGATTGGCTTGATACTGCTCGTCAAGACCAATGACGCCTTCAGTTGCTCCGCGATTTCCAAGGCGAATAAAGGCGAATTCTATTCCGTCTGCGGCAACGGCGTTCCAGTCGATGACACCCTGATGCTCTGAGACATCGATGCCAATCTTTGACTGCAGGACACCGTTTTCGGTGTACGTATAGCGATCGTTCTCATAGACAAGCCCTTCGAAATTGTAGGGGCTTTTGTAGAGTTCGATGTGCGACTCAACGGCTTGATCTTCGGCGCAAGACGCAAGGAGGGTGAGGGGCAATCCAAGTGCGCATACCAGCAGCACGCGAAGGGAAAATTTATACAGTCTAGAGAAACACACAGCAAGTCCTTCATGTTGATTTACCAAGAATATGTATGGTAGCAAAGGTGCGGACTGTGCCCGAATGCTCTTGAAGATGAACATAAAAAAGCAAGCGCCCAAACCGTGGTCTAGGCGCTTGCGTGTAAGCTTGTGGGTTGATCAGGACTTAGACAACACCCTGAGCAAGCATAGCGTTGGCAAGCTTCTTGAAGCCAGCAATGTTTGCACCGACAACAAAGTTGTCTTCGCAGCCGTATTCTTTTGCGGCATCATCAGCAGCATGGTAGATGTTCTTCATGATGCCCTGGAGTTTTGCATCAACCTCTTCGAAGGACCAAGAGAGGCGCTCAGAGTTCTGGCTCATCTCAAGACCTGAGGTTGCAACGCCACCAGCGTTCGCAGCTTTACCAGGGCAGAAAACAACACCGTTATCAATGAGGTAGTTGGTTGCGTCCATGGTTGTGGGCATGTTGGCGCCTTCGGCGACAATCTTGCAGCCGTGTGCGACGAGCTGCTTTGCGTCGTCGATAAGGAGCTCATTTTGTGTTGCGCAGGGAAGCGCAATGTCAACAGGAACAGACCAGACGCCAGTGCCTTCGTGGTACTCAACGCCGTCTTTGCGCTGGGCATACTCAGAAATGCGTCCGCGCTCAACTTCTTTGATCTGCTTGACTAAGGCAAGGTCGATGCCTGCAGGATCGTGGATCCAGCCTGTTGAGTCAGAGAGGGTGACAACCTTGGCACCGAGTGCCTGAGCCTTCTCGGTTGCATAGATTGCAACGTTGCCTGAACCGGAAACAGCGACGGTTTTGCCTTCGAATGAATCATTGTGGCAGGTCAGGTATTCCTGAACAAAGTACACAAGTCCGTAGCCTGTAGCTTCGGTACGAGCGAGCGATCCGCCATAGGAAAGACCCTTGCCTGTAAGAACGCCAACCCATTCGTTGCGAATGCGCTTGTATTGACCGAACATGAAACCAATTTCGCGTGCGCCTGTTCCAATGTCACCAGCGGGGACGTCGGTGTTAGCACCAATGTGGCGGCTGAGCTCTGTCATGAAGCTCTGGCAGAAACGCATGATTTCGTTGTCTGACTTGCCCTTAGGGTTGAAGTCGCTGCCGCCTTTGCCGCCGCCCATGGGAAGGGTGGTCAGGCTGTTCTTGAAGATCTGCTCAAAACCGAGGAACTTGATGATGCTGAGGTTTACTGAAGGATGAAGGCGGAGACCACCTTTGTAGGGCCCAAGAGCGCTGTTGTACTCAACGCGGTAGCCGCGGTTGACCTGCACGCCGCCTTTGTCGTCAATCCAGGGAACGCGGAACATGATGGTGCGCTCAGGTTCGACGATGCGCTCAAGCAAAGCAGCCTTTTCGTACTCGGGGTGTGCTTCGATCACGGGCTTGAGAGAGGAAAGGACTTCACGTACGGCCTGATTGAATTCAGGCTCGTTGGGGTTCTTTGCCTCGACCTGTTCGATGACGTTATCAACGTAACTCATCAAAGGACCTCCTTTAGTGGTTTGTTCGGTTTTATCCATTATAGGAGGTCCGAGCACCAGGAGGGAAAATTTAAAGAAGTGGAAACATTTTGTAGCAAAGCCCCCACGTTCTTGTGTGAACATGAGGGCTTTGCGTTCAGATTTGCGACGTTATTCTTTGCCCGTCCAACAATATGTACACACTTTGTCGCGATCAATGCCAATAGCTTCAAGCATGCCATCGAGCGATTGGTATCCCAGCGAATCGAAGCCCATCTGCTTGCAGATTGCTTGCAGCATGCACTTACCGCGCTCGGTGGTGCTGTCGGAATACTCGTCAAGATGCTGTTCGCCTTCGTCGCCTTCGAGCTGCTGGACAACGCGACGGGCCAACAATTCCATCTCTGATCTGCTGCTAGAGAAGCTCAAGTATTTACAGCCAAACATCAAGGGAGGACACGCTGAGCGCATGTGAACCTCTGCGGCTCCACTTTCGTAGAGGAAATCGACGGTTTCACGCAACTGCGTGCCGCGCACAATGGAGTCATCGACCAACAAGAGCTTTTTGTCGCGGATAAGCTCAGGCACGGGAATTTGCTTCATCTTGGCAACGCGATTGCGGACATCCTGGTTGGCAGGCATGAACGAACGCGGCCAGGTGGGGGTGTACTTAATGAAAGGACGCCCAAACGGGGCCTTGCTCTCCGTTGAATACCCAATAGCATGCGGAACGCCTGAATCGGGCACGCCTGCTACGTAATCAACCTCAGGCATAGTGCCCTTAGCCTCCTCTTCGCGCGCCATGATGGCACCGTTGCGATATCGCATGACCTCAACGTTGATGCCTTCGTAGTTTGAGTTGGGGTAGCCGTAATAGGTCCATAAAAAGGCACAGATTTTCATATCGGAACCCGCAGGGGCAATGGTGTGGTATTCGTCGGCGTTAACGAGGACAATCTCTCCTGGTCCCAATTCATATTCATCGTTGTAATCAAGCTTGTGGTAGGCAAATGATTCAAACGAGATACAGTGGCCTTCGTCATTTTTTCCAATGAGAACAGGCAGGCGGCCCATCTTGTCGCGCGCTGCGATGATTTCGCCATCGCTGGTCATGATGAGGAGGGTGAGCGAGCCTTCGATAGCGTTTTGCGCATGCTTGATGCCTGCTACAAAATCATCCTTTTGATTGATGAGGGCCGCTACGAGCTCTGTGGTGTTTACCGCACCCGAGCTCATGGCCATGAATTGTCGGCCGCCATCGGAGAACGTGGATTCCACGAGGTCTTCGGCGTTGTTGATTGCGCCAACGGTGGTTATGCCGAAGGTGCCGAGGTGGGAGCGCACAAGGAGCGGTTGCGGATCGGTATCGCTGATGCAGCCGATGCCGCTGCATCCATGAAATCCAGGGAGGTCATCCTCGAAACGCGTGCGAAACGGGGTGTTCTCGATGGAGTGAATTTCTCGCTGAAAGCCTTCTTCGCGGTCGTGAAAGATCATACCTGCGCGCCGTGTCCCGAGGTGAGAGTGGTAGTCCACGCCAAAAAAAACGTCCAATACCACGTCGCGATGGGATGCTGCCCCGAAAAATCCGCCCATGAGTTGCCTTTCACGTTGTTTTGCTACTTGCTTAGTTGCTGCCTGTTTAATCAACAAAGACACTAGTGTAAAGCTTGCAGGTGACTATCAGGCCGATAAGTCGGCCTGATTCGCTATATCTGCACGAGAATCATGCTTTTTGCTGATCGAGCTGTGCCAAGAGAGGCGTTATTGGCCCTTGCGCAACCAATGTGATTTTGTGTGTTGCGCGAGAAATGGTGGTATACAGGCAGCGTCGAGCAAGGGGGTCTTGGGGAAAGACAGCCTCAGATGCATCAACCACAATGACGTGATCAAACTCAAGCCCTTTTGCCAGCTTGAGCGGGATAAGTATCACGCCGTTGCTCGGTAGCGTTCCTGTGTCATCGATGAGCGGAGGTGCTGCATCGCCCAGTAAGAATTGGAGTCGCTTTGCTTCGTGCTTGTGTTGAATGATGACAGCCGTAAGGCCTTCGTCTTCTTGCACCTGTTTAATGGCGCTTTTCAGCGTATCGACATATACCTGCTCGTTGGGGCATTCGAACATCTCAGGCGTTGTTTCTGCCCGCTGAATGGATGAGATTCGCAGCTGTTCTTCATGGGTGAGAAGGCTTGCGAACAAGGAAGTGATCTCGGGGGATGAACGGTAGCTTGTCATGAGCCAGCATTCTTCGACTGAACCGTGTTGGTCGGTAAAGATGGAGCGGATCTCATCAAATGAAGCGGTACCTGGTTTGATGGCCTGGTTTTGATCTCCAAGCAACAGAAAATGGGCGCGCCTGAAGTAGCGTGCAAGTACCGCAAGCTGAGCGACCGTGTAGTCTTGGACTTCGTCGATCATCACGTATTTTGCTTGAGGATCACTCAGACCTGTCAGCATCATTTTGAGATAGAGCCACTCAATTGACGTGATCCCTTCAACCTTGAGCAGCCGCATACCAATACGATCAATGCGAAGCCAATAATCGTTCTCGACAGCCTTAAAGGCATCGGCGTAACGGTTGTTGAGGTAGCGCAAGGCCAAGGCGCGTTCTTCCTGCTCATCCTGCGGATTGATAGTCTCATGAAATATCCGTAACTGCTCATCGGTTGAAAGTGTTGAGAGTTCATCTTGTATCTCATCGGTGGTAGCCATTTGTGCCAGCTTGTTTTCAAGGCGAACTATGAGCTCCTCTCGAATCAACGTGATGAGGTGAGGACCTGCTGGTATGTGCTTGAATTTCGAAGCGAGTTTCCAAATCTGGTTGGCGAAGATGAGATTGGTGCCTGCGCATCGTATGTCTTTGAAATCATTTTGATCAAGCTTGCACGATTCGGTAGCTTTTTCAATATGCTTGAGCGCATCAAGCGAGATGACGGTATCTCCCGTTCCTCGGCTGGCAGGTAGTAAGCGTTTTGAAAACTCATCCCAGGTGAGGGTTTCGGGGTTGCGCTCACCAAGATCAGGCAGCACGTTATCGATATAGCGGGCGAAGACGGGGTTGGGAGTGATGAGGAAAACCTCGCTTGGATCAAGGGTGCCCCTGTTCTGGTAAAACAGATAAGCAATGCGCTGGAGCAACACCGAAGTTTTGCCGCTGCCGGCGATGCCGCTGACAAGCAAAACAGGCACATCTTCGTGGCGCACGACAACGTTTTGCTCTTTTTGGATGGTCGCCGTTATCGCTTGCATCTGGGCGGTCCGTTGCTTTGAAAGTGAAGCGAGCAAGAGCGAATCTTCGATGGCAACGCTGGTATCGAAGTAGGCGTTAAGGGTATCTGCGGTAATGTCGAACTGGCGGCGCAGTTTGAGATCGGTTGAGATAGTTCTGCCGTCGGCTTGATAGGTTGTGCGCCCGTTATCCTGGTTGTAGTAGACCTCAGCAACAGGGGAGCGCCAGTCAACCACCATGCGTCGATAGGATTCATCAGAAATGCCTGTCGTGCCAATATAGAGTTCTTTAGGCTCTTCATCAGGCTTGAATTGCAAAACTACCTTTGCAAAATACGGTTGCCGCAGCAGGAGCTGAATCTTGGCGAGCTTTTCTGCATCGGCATCCTGTGCTTGGTTGTATCCGTCGATCACGCGGTTCATCGCGGCAAAGTCGGCATAGGTTTCCATTGCATCAGCGTAGGATGCGAAGTTGGGTGAGAGCTCCTCAGACATTGCTTGCTTATCTGCAGCGGCTTCTTCGCGAGCCTTTTCCATTTGGCGCTGTACCGCACTACCCATGGCTTTGAGTGTTGTATACGTTTGCGTTAGGTGTTGTTGTTCCTGTTGAAAGATAGGGTCTGCTGTTTGGTCGGCAAAATCTGCCTGATCAGTGTCTTCAAGTTCTTGATCGGAAGGTGCTGCTGTGTGTTCGGGGTGCATTAGTACGGATTCTCCTTGGAGTAGCGTGCGTGTTGGTTTTGCGCGGCGTTTCTTTATATCATGCCTCAATTCGTACCGTACTGCCAGAGCGTCCTCGACTGACAATAATTTTTCTATCAAGGCTGCTTTTAAGTTCGTCAACGTGAGAGATGATGCCGACAAGTTTATCGTCACCGGTAAGGCTGGTGAGCATCTTGATGGCGGCTTGGAGTGATTCTTGGTCGAGCGATCCGAATCCCTCATCGATGAACATGGTGTCAAGTTGAATGCCTCCCGCGTGGCTTTGGACCACGTCGGACAATCCCAGTGCAAGACACAGTGAAGCTTCAAATGATTCGCCGCCAGATAGTGACGAAGCATCGCGCGCTTTGCCCGTGTAGTTATCGAGCACATCGAGATCGAGTCCCGATTGCCCTTGGCGAGAGTTTGCTTGCTCGCGTCGCTTAAGTTCGAAGCGCCCGTTGGTCATAAGCGAAAGCCGTTGGTTTGCTGCTGTGATGATGCGGTCAAAGTAAATCCCTTGCACGTAGGTTTCAAATGAGATGCGGTCTTTCCCCGAAAGCTTACCGCTGGCTGTATGTGCAAGTGTTTCCATGGCGCCATAGTGCTCTTCAATACCTGTGCTGCGTTTGAGTGTTGTTTCGGTAGTGTGCATGATGGATTGATTGCGGGAGATGCGGGCAAGGAGTACTTCGCGTTTGCGCTGTTCAGATTCGAGTCGTTCCTTGATAAGGGTGAACTTATCCTGTTCTGCCTCAACATCAATCGCTTTGATTTTACTGAGCTGCTCCTCAAGCGTTTTCTTCTGAGTGCTTGTCTGATCGATGAGAGCTTGATTGGCGCGGAGGTCTTCTTCTGCCTTGGTGCGCGCTTGCGTCAGGGCTTCCAGCTTAGTTTCCATGGTTGCAAGCTCTGCGAGTGCTTGCTGTTTGGTGGGATAGGGAAGTGACTGCTTGATCTCTTCGGCTTGTGCGTGCGATGTTTCACGCGCCAGGAGCGCAGCGCTTTTCTGTTCGTTTAAGGTGGTGAGCGTTGCCGTTGTGGTGGCAATT
>JAVWLC010000087.1:0-8683 GCA_036638175.1 Raoultibacter sp.
GAAAGATACGTTTGCGAAAGATCAACCGTAGTTGTTGACGCCGCGCCACCTGAGGCCGCATGCACCGTTGCCGCACCCGTATAAGCAAATAGGTTCAGGAAGTGTTTATCACGAGCCATTCTGCTCACAAGCTCACGCGTTATACGATGATCGAGAAAGAGTCCCGTATCAAGATAGCCGCCCAAGTCGATTTCAAGCAAATGACCTGATTCCTTGGTATACGCCTTAAACGACCGACCGCCCGCATCACGATACTGTCCGCCGCCTTTATCTCTCCTTCGCGTCTTGGAAAACACCTGCGATGCACTAATTCCCAAAATGCCAGGAACAATAGCAAGTACATCACGGAAACGCCTTTGAGCACGCTCAGGATCAATCTCAGAAGGAGCCTGATATTCTGAGACGTGGATAAACAATTGCCCCGTTGTTTTACCTGCGCCTTCGTACAAATCAATAGCCACAGAGTAGTCAGGAAGATCAGCATCGTAAAGCCTAAAGCTACAAACTCCCGCCCTGCGGGCCCACCTAATACGCTCGCGAGCTACCTTGCGAAAACGAGCAGCAAATTGATCGCTATTCTTTTCAGCAACAGCAACTTTGCGTGGCGTACCATCAAGAGAAAGCACATCAAGCAAAATTCGTTCAGAGGGTTTTACCTCATAAAGCCGCAACTCCGCCTCAATAGGACCATTATAGAACGGCTTGCGCTCATACGGATCAAGCCCGAGCGCAGCATCAATTGATTCATCAGGCGTAATAACAGAAAGTGTCCAACCCTCAGGAACAGCGGTCATGCCCTCAGCAAGTGCCTCGTAGACTGCAGGCAGCTGCGCCTCTGATGAAAGCCTCTCACCATACGGCGGGTTTGTACATATCAGACCTGACGCCTCAGACGCGGCCAACTCTGCGCCGCAACGCTTACCAAGTTCAGCAACATCACAGATTTGGAAATCAATTCGATCAGCAAGACCTGCACGCTTTGCATTCTCACGCGAAAGCTCAATTGCCCGCGGATCAGCATCGCCACCAATAATGCGTGGCATCTGTTCAATGCCGACGGCTAGACGATCATCAGCCTCATCAATCAGGTCATTCCAAACATCTTCATCATGACCAGACCACCGCGTGAAGCCCCAATAATCACGCATAATGCCCGGCGCCATGTCTGCCGCAATCATAGCTGCCTCAATAGCAAGTGTGCCGCTCCCGCAAAGCGGATCAACAAACATGCCCCCAACAGCCGCCTTTTCGGCCCAGCCACTTTCAAGCACAATGCTCGCAGCAAGCGTTTCCTTCAGGGGAGCCTCGGCCTGTTCGCCTTCTTTGCGGTAGCCACGCCGGTGAAGAGGTTCGCCCGATAAATCGATAGCCATCGTAGCCCGCTCACCTCTGATAGCAACGTCAATGGCGATATCGGGGCGCTTGCCTTCGACGTCAGGACGCTCACCGCGCAAATCGCGCAAACGATCACAGACAGCGTCCTTCACTTTTACGGCTGTGAACTGCGTATTTCTCAGCGCTTCGTTCACGCCGTGAGCATAGACGGCAATTGATGCTCCTTGCGGGATGTGTGATTCCCACTCAACCGACAAGGCACCCGTATAAAGCTCTTCAGCGTCATGGGCATCGGTGCGCGTAATAATCAACAGAACGCGCGAAGCAACGCGTGACCAAAGGCACGCTCGATAAGCGTCTTCAACGGTGCCAAAAAACGCAACGCCGCCCTTAAGGGGACGTACGCGCTGCGCTTTCAGCTTCTTAAGTTCGATTGCGAGACGCGGCTCAAAACCGCCCGCGCACCGTGCGAAAAACTCGTAGACCACCACTGCCGTCCGTTTAATCTTCTAAGTAGTCTTTTAATTTTGAAGAGCGAGACGGATGGCGAAGTTTCGCAAGCGTCTTGCTTTCAATCTGGCGAATACGCTCGCGAGTAACGCCAAACTCACGACCCACTTCTTCGAGCGTACGGGGATGACCGTCTTCGAGGCCAAAGCGCAACGAAATAACCTTGCGTTCGCGCTCAGCAAGACCGTCAAGCACCTTCGAAAGTTGCTCTTGCAACATCGAGAAGCTCGCAGCGTCAGGCGGCACTACCGCAGCATCATCTTCGATGAAATCACCAAGTTGACTGTCTTCTTCTTCACCAATAGGTGTCTCAAGCGAAACAGGTTCTTGTGAAATCTTCTGAATCTCACGAACGCGCTCGGCAGGAAGACCCATCTCTTTACCAATTTCCTCAGGGGTAGGTTCACGACCAAGCTCCTGAAGCAGTTGGCGCTGGATGCGCACAAGTTTATTGATGGTTTCAACCATATGTACGGGGATGCGAATCGTACGAGCCTGGTCCGCAATTGCACGGGTGATAGCCTGACGAATCCACCAGGTAGCATAGGTAGAGAACTTAAATCCCTTGGTGTAATCAAATTTCTCAACGGCGCGAATGAGGCCGAGGTTACCTTCCTGGATAAGATCCAAGAACAGCATGCCACGTCCCACATAGCGCTTAGCAATCGATACTACAAGGCGAAGGTTGGCTTCAACAATCTGCTGTTTCGCATCAAGGCCCACTTGCTCAATGCGCGTCAAACGGCGCTTTTCGCGACGCTCAAGCTCGATGCCATTTTCTTCAGCTTTTTCAATTTGCTCGCTTGCTTCGATGCCTGCTTCCATTTTCATGGCCAGGTCAATCTCTTCAGCAGCCGTCAACAGCGGTACCTTGCCAATTTCTTTCAGGTACATACGAACAGGATCGCCCGTAAGCATGGTCACTGAAGTATCAGCGTTGCGCTTGCGTGCCTTTACTTTGCTTTTAGCACCGACCTTAGGAAGCTGAACTTCAACCGTCGCTTTGAGTTCTTCCTCGGGAATACCCTCAAGAAGCTCATCTTCGTTGAAATTTGCATCTATCTTGTCTTCTTCATTAAGAGAATCCGAAACACCGTCATCTTCAATAGCCGTAGTTTCATCAGGCTCGACGTCAATGTCTTCGTCTTCGTCCTCGATGATATCGTCTTCGATTTCCAGTGTCTCGCTGATGGATTCTTTGGCTGAGGAGGTTTTTTTAGAGGCTGTTGCCACGTAATCTTCCTTTCCGATCAACGCGTTGCCCAACAAGGCGATTGCCTGTTTTTGGGCGTAAAGATACAGCCAAATAGTCTATCATAAAATCCGCAGATCAGAGAAACGATTTCACATCACCTTCATTCTCTTGTACTCCCAAGCAAAAAGCACACACGTTTACCTGTAATTATGAGCAATTTCATGGAATAATGATTCCACTGCTTATCGAATTCAACCTTTTTTGTTGGGACGACTACTTGAAAGATTTCTTCGATACTCTACCGGTTAACCAAAGCTTCATGTTTGAAGCGTTGTCATCAAGCACGGACAATTACTTATTCTTTGGCAATCTGCAAACAAATGAATACAGTATCTCTCCGAAGATGCTGCAAGATTTTGATCTTCCCGGATTGTCCGTCATCGACCTTCCGACCATCTGGGGAGAGCTTGTCGATGAGCGCGACAAAGGTCGCTATCTTGAATCGCTGAGTGATATGCTTGCCGGCGAAAACGATTCACATGATGCTGAATATCAAATCAAAATGCGCGATGGTGCGTTTGTCTGGGTTCACTGCCGAGGCAAACTTTCACGTGATCCCATAACAAAAGAACCTCTTGCTTTTATCGGCTGTGTACAGAACCTCGAAAAAGGCGGCCAGCTCGACCGCACAACGGGTTTGCTATCCTACGATCACTGTCGCAGCGATCTTGATTATCTTCTCGAAAACGCCGTCGAATGCAAGGGCGGCATTCTGCTGATTGGCATTGATCGGTTCTCAGAGATCAATGCAACAAACGACCACCTGTTTGGCGATGCTGTTCTTCATCACACAGCCCAAGATATTCTGCGCCTACTACCCGATACAGCAACAATCTATCGATTTGAAGGCGATCAGATGGTCATCATCTATCGTGATGCCACCGCCGCAGACGTCTCCCGTCTCTTTGAAGACATTAAAAGCTATGCTGCAAGACCACACGATGTCAACGGCAAACCTTACCGCTTCACCATATCAGGAGGATCAACACTGTTTCCTGATGACGAAAGAAACGCGACTGATCTGATTAAAAATGCCAGCATCGCGCTTGATAACGCAAAGCGAACAGGACGCGATCGCTGCGTTTCATTCAACGCGGAACTGCTTCAAAGCGTGCTCAGGCAACGCACTATCAGAAAACTTGTGCGCGAAAATGTTCTTGCGGGACAGTGTAGTCAGTTCTATCTCCTCTACCAGCCCATCGTTGATGCAGGTACTCAAGAAACCATCGGAGTTGAAGCACTCTTACGCTTCTGGTGTGAAGAGTACGGTGTGCTCTACCCCGAAGAAATTATCCCAATCCTAGAAGACTCCGATTTGATCGTGCAGGTTGGCGAAGAGGTTCTTGAGCGGGTTTCATCTGACTGCTCTCCCTGGATTGCTTACTTCGAGAGTTTTACCATCAACATAAATATCTCGTATCTACAGCTTCAGGATCCTGATTTTTGCAACATGGTTGCAACGACACTCGCGCGCTGGGGGCTCGATTCAAGCCACCTGCTTTTAGACCTCGCAGAAAACCGATTTATAGGAGATCTCACCCCTATTAGCAAAAGCCTGCAGCAGCTTCGTACGCAAGGCGTAAAAATTGCAATGGACGATTTTGGAACAGGCTGCACCTCATTGGGCAAGCTTGATAGTTACGATGTTGATGTCCTGAAAATCGATCCCCTCTTCGTTGAATCGCTCGACGAAAGTGGCTACAACCATGACTTTATCGAAGCAGTCATTCGACTTTGCCACAACATTGGCATGTCGGTTTGTGTAGAAGGCATCGAAACGCTTGCCGACCGATCCTACATACAGCAACTCGAAGCTGACTATTTCCAAGGTCGATATCTCAGCGAGCCTTTACATGCGCAGGATTTCTTTGAGCAGTTCATCCAATGCGACAAGACCGCAGAGCAGTCTTTAGTATTCCAAAAGCCAATAACGCAAAAGAAGCTCGTTGGCGATAAGGCGCTTTTGCGGCTCATGATGGATGCAACACCACTCTGCGTAACGCTCATTGACCGCGATTTTGTTTGCATTGATACGAACCGCGAAGCAGTCATTCAGTTCAAAGCAAAGAATCGTCAATATTGCATTGACCACTTTTATGACTTCTCTCCGGCATATCAGCCCGACGGATCTCCCTCATTCGAGAAATCTCACGAGTTTATCAAAAAGGCATTTGAAGAGGGTGGTTGCATCTTTAAATGGATGCATCAAACCAGCGAGGGTGACCCACTTCCTACCGAAATTACCCTTGTCAGGCTTAACTACCAAAACGAAAGCGTCGTTGCTGGCTACACGCGCGATCTACGCCCACAACTTGCGGCCGAACAGGCTGAAAGAACCGCGAGTGAGCGCATCAAGATGCTCCTCGATGCCTCCCCCCTCTTCGTCAGCCTTTGGAATAAGGACTTCGAAAACATAGAATGCAATCAAGAAGCGCTTAATCTGTTCAAAATCACTGACAGAAGCATGTACTTGGAACACTTCTACGAACTCTCGCCCGAAATTCAACCTGATGGGACTAAAACAACCGAGAAGATCAAAGAAGTGCTTGCGCGAGCGTTTAAGGATGGACGCTACGTCTTCCAGTGGATGCACTGCACGCTTGAAGGTGAACTCATTCCCTCTGAAGTAACGCTTATTCGTATGCTCTATCAAAACGAATATGTGGTTGCAGGCTACACCCGAGACATGCGTCCTCAGATTGAAGCACAACGAAGTGCCCAAGAATCAACTCGACGGGTCAATGCCATCGTGCGCGCTCTCCCTCTCAGTAGTATGTTCTGGAGCTCAGACGGCGAATTGATTGAATGCAACGAACAGACGGTCAAGATGTTTAAGCTCAAAGACGAAAGTGAAGTAAAGTCACGCTACTATTCCAATCTGCTTCCACATCTACAACCCGATGGACGAAGCAGTATTGAAAAGCTCAACGAAATAATTTCTGAAGTGCAGATTTCTGGGCAAGCAGTTTCTGAATGGATGTATCAAACCATCGACGGTGAGGAAATTCCTTGCGAGCTCACCATGATTATCATTCGTGATGAAGCGACCGACGATTATCAAATCGCCAGCTATTGCCGTGATTTACGAGAGCTGCAACATACGCTTGAAATCAACCAGAAGCTCCAGCAACTTGCGTTCTTCGATTCGCTTACCGGCGTGTCAAGCCGCAGTAATTTTATGCAGCAACTTGAAAACCGCTTTGCCTTAATCGATGGAAAAACTGCATTTGGCTTGGCGTTACTCGACTTCGATCACTTCAAAACAGTTAACGATACCTACGGGCATAAAATGGGAGACGTGGTTTTAAAAACCATCACGGCATACGTTCGCGAATCCTTGCCCCCTGGCTGCATGATAGGCAGGTATGGCGGAGACGAATTCATGATTCAATCAGGAACCATGAACCCTGGTGAGTTCAAAGCTTGGGCAACTCGCATACTCAAAGAGGTTGAGGCTATCGAAATCGTGAGTGATGAGCAATCACTCCATGAAACCATCAGTATTGGATGTTGTTTCTGGAACTCTTCTTGCCCCAATCCTGAGCGCCTCCTCGAGCAGGCTGATGCTGCGCTTTACCACGCAAAGGACCTTGGTAGAAACCATGTTGTTGTTCAGGAATATCCGAGCAGCGAAAACGCCAACTAAACGCAAAGCACCTTGCAACACCATGTAACAATCAACCAGCAGAATCAGCGTGCAGCTTGTGCTCACGAAGCACATCATAGAGCTGTTCGGCATCAAATGGCTTTGGTACAAACCCGTTCATACCTGCTGCTTTTGCACTGTCACGATCTTCCTGGAAAGTATTTGCAGTAATGGCAATAATGGGAACAGTCTTGGCGTCCGTTCGATCAAGATCGCGAATCTCGGTTGCCGCTTCAAGACCATCCTTAATAGGCATCTTCACATCCATGAGAATAAAATCTATAGAGCCAGGCTCGCTTTGCACAAACAGATCAACAACCTGCTGTCCATCTACCGCACGAGATACTTCCATTCCTTCCATTTCTAGCAGCGCAATGGCAATCTCGGCATTAAGATCATTATCCTCAGCAAGCAGAAGATGGCAGCCCTGCAGCGAGACATGCTTGATAGCTTCTGCGACATCAGCTCTTGTGCGCGTATCGCACT
Source organism: Raoultibacter sp. (assembly GCA_036638175.1). Lineage (GTDB taxonomy): Bacteria > Actinomycetota > Coriobacteriia > Coriobacteriales > Eggerthellaceae > Raoultibacter. Next base: position 7,233 of record JAVWLC010000087.1, read on the forward strand.
CCTCAGAAACGGGAAGGTTGATCGAGAAATAGAACTCTGATCCTTTTCCAAGCGTACTATCAACCTTCAAAGCACCACCCATCATCCGAACAAGATTTGCACTGATAGCAAGTCCTAAACCTGTGCCTTGAACATTCGTGCGATTTTCGGCAGCCTGCTCAAATGACTCAAACACTCGCTCAAGGTCATCAGGCGCAATACCGATACCGGTGTCTTTCACGCCAAACCGTAAGCGAACAGTGCTATCGCGTCGAGCAACTTCCCGGATCGAAAGGACCACCGCTCCCCCCGCATCAGTAAACTTGAATGCGTTTGAGAGAAGATTTGCGAGTACTTGCTGAATGCGAATAGAATCACCCACCACGCAGCCTGTCCCAGCGTTGCACTCAGTAACCATCATGAGGCCTTTTTCCTCAGCCTGAATGCCCACCATGCTCTGCATTTGATCAGCGAGTTCTTCCACGCTAAAAGGTGCACACTCAAGCTTCATCTTCTGGTTTTCGATCTTCGACATATCAAGAATGTCGTTTACGAGAGCCAACAAGAACTGTGCTGATGTGTTGATTTTCGCAAGGCTTGTTTTAATGCGAGGCGTCGCCTCGTCAGATTGCGAAGCGATAGTGGAAAGTCCGATGATTGCATTCATAGGCGTCCTGATTTCATGCGACATGCGCGAAAGGAAATCCGACTTCGCCCGACCCGTTTCTTCCGCTTTTTCGAGCTTGAGCTCAAGAATGCGATTGCGTATCTTTGAACGCGCTATGAGCAGAATGATGCCGATTACCAACAAAAGCAAAATCATGCCAACAGCAAGCGTTGCAACAGGATTGTCGTAGAGAAGAGATTGAATGGAAATCTGACGGTTAGCCACCGAAACAACGTTGCGAGATAGCACCGTTTCCATTTCCTCGTCGGTAAAACTGTTGACAGCTTTATTCATGACGGAATACAAACGAGAATCAACAGGCTGCGCAAAAGCAATTGAAAGCGTTACTTCAATATGATCAACCGCAACAGGCGTGACGTTTGCATAATAGTGATCGACGTAGAGTCCTTCGGCGTAAGATGAAGGCATGCTTGTGATGTCAGCTTCACCAGCATTAACTGCCTCTAGACACGCTTCATAGGTTGCATAATAGGCAATTTGGGATGCCTTCACGACCTCGGTTTTGCTCCTGCCCTCAGGCAACGCAAAGATGAGACCTTCGGAGGGGTATTCCGATGAGCGATTGCGGAGCACAACTTCATCAAGCGTTGTGTAGCGATTCGTGAGCGCCATACTCATATCGCTTGCAACGTACTCGTCATCCATAAAGGCACCCATAACATCAGCCTCACCAGTAAGCACAAGATCAAGAGCTTGCTGATAGGTCTCACTCTGCACAAATTCGAACTCCAGTCCTGTGCGATTTGCTATGAGATCAAATACCCCTTTTGCTATACCGCGATAC
>JAVWLC010000088.1:0-8668 GCA_036638175.1 Raoultibacter sp.
ATTCACTTGCTGATTTTGTGGCTGCGGGTAAGATTCGCTCAGCTGGCATTGATGTATATGAAAAAGAACCATGTACCGAAAGTCCGTTGCATGAATTTGAGAACGTTGTTTTGACGCCTCATTTGGGAGCTTCGACCAAAGAAGCTCAGTCGCGCGCTGGTATTCAAACTGCCGAATATGTCGCTGCAGGTCTTGAGGGATCCATCGTCCCGACCGCGGTGAATATGGCACCGGTGCCTCCTGAGGTTATGGACCTTGTTGGTCCTTATGTGCCGGCCTGTCAGATGATGGGTTCAATGCTCGCGCAGATTGATGGGGAGGTACCGCAATTCTTGATGTTGACTGCTTCAGGGACCATTGCTGATGCCGATCCGTCTATTTTGGTTGCAGGAACACTTGGCGGCATGCTGTCCTATCGCGCCATTGCAACCGTCACGCCTGTTAACGCTGATGCAGTTGCACGCCGTCATGGCATTAAGATCGACACGCTGTCTCGTAGCGATGCGGCGGGGTATGCTTCGGCAGTGACCCTTGTGGCTGATGGTACTGAAATCTCGTGTTCGCTTACCGATGCGGGCCACACGCCGCGCATTGTTTCGCTATTTGGGTACAAGATTGATATTGCGCCAGCTACACAGTCGCTCATTTTTGAATACGTTGACGCACCGGGTCGCATTGGTGTGATTGGTACGATCCTCGGCGAGGCAGGCATCAACATTACAACCATGCAGGTTGGACTTAAGCCCGAAGAGCAAAACGCGCTTGTTTATGTGAACGTCGAAGGCGAAGTTACTGACGACATATTGGCGAAGCTGCGTGAAGGCTTGGGAGAGCTCAAGAATTTGTGGTACGTCAAGATCTAACCAAAGTGAGCCATCGAGGTTTGCTATGATAATCAAAGTATTTTCGAGCCGAGTAGAAAGGGTCCGCTCATGACACGCAAAATCGAAATTTTCGATACCACGCTTCGCGATGGCGAGCAATCGCCTGGTGCTTCCATGAACACCGAAGAGAAACTGGTTGTTGCGCGTCAGCTACTAAGGCTCAATGTTGATGTTATCGAAGCAGGATTTCCTATTTCAAGCCCAGGTGATTTTGAAAGCGTACGTCGCATTGCTGAACTGGCGGGCGACAACGCGACCGTCTGTGCATTGACGCGCGCGGTTGAAAAAGACATTGATTCAGCAGCCGACGCGCTCAAGTATGCCAAGCGTCCGCGCATCCATACGGGCATTGGCGTTTCGCCAAGTCATTTGGCTGATAAACTGCGCATTACCGAAGATGAGTGCGTTGAGCGCGCAATTAAGTGCGTGAGTTACGCAAAGTCTTTTGTGGATGACGTACAGTTTTATGCTGAAGATGCTGGTCGTTCCGATTACGCATTTCTTGCTCGCGTGATTGAGGCCGTTATCAAGGCGGGTGCTACGGTTGTCAATATCCCTGATACTACGGGATTCTCTATGCCTGATGAGTTTGGCCAGCGTATTAAGTACCTGGTTGATAATGTCAAAGGAATTGAGAATGTCACCATTGCTGTGCATTGCCACAATGATCTTGGTATGGCAACAGCACTTTCGCTGGCAGGGGTCAGAAATGGCGCGACCCAGATCGAATGTACCATCAACGGTCTTGGTGAGCGTGCGGGCAACACTGCCATGGAAGAAGTTGTCATGGCCATCAAGATGCATGGCGATGAACTTGACGCAAAAACTGATATCAATACGCGTGAATTCTTGAAGGCAAGCCGCTTGGTGTCATCTATTACGGGCATGAACGTTCAGGCCAACAAGGCAATCGTTGGTGCGAATGCGTGTGCGCACTCTTCAGGTATTCATCAAGACGGCGTACTCAAGAAGCGCGATACGTATGAGATTATCGATCCAGCTGATGTAGGAGCTGGTCAGAGTCAAATTGTTCTCACTGCTCGTAGTGGACATGCCGCACTCAAGCACCGTCTTGAGGAACTTGGCTTTGAACTTGAGGGGGAGGCTCTCGATGAGGTCTATAAAGCTTTCCTTGATCTGGCAGACAAGAAAAAAGAAGTATATGACGAGGATCTTGAGAGCTTGATCAACGAGCATGATCGCAATGAAAATGCCATCTATACCCTTGAGGGCGTGCAGATCAGTTGTGGTTTCCCTCTGACGCCAACCGCAACGGTTACGCTGCGTAATCACGCTGATCAAGTTGTGACGGCATGCGAATTTGGAACGGGCCCCATTGACGCAATGTGCAAGGCGGTTGATAAGATCGTGCAGATTGATACCGACCTCACTGAGTATGCTGTTCAGTCGGTAACCCGCGGGATCGATGCCTTGGGTGAGGTTACGATTCGCGTGACTGCTCCTGACGGCGGTATCTACACGGGTCGCGGTGCTGATGGCGATATTGTTGTTTCATCGGCAAAGGCGTACATCAATGCACTTAATCGCCTTTTGACCGACAAGCAGGAGAATCGCAAGTAATAGACTGTCGGTGTATTGAGGTAATGAAATGGCAGAAAAGACAGGATTGAGGCCGATCGTCTTTGTGCGGTGGGCAGGTGTTGTTCTTTGGGCTGGGGTCATTGTTTTCATGTCCTCACAGACTTCGACAGACATCAATGCTGGCCTTGGATTCTTTTCTGAGATTGCACGTATCTTGCGTACTGTTGAAGAATCAATCTTCGGATCGGGTGTCGATGTTCTTTCAGTACTGGGACACTTTTTTGAGTACTTTATCCTGTCGTTTCTGCTCGTTAATGCGTTGTGGCAGCATATGTCTTTGAAGCGGGCTTGTGTTGTGGCAATTGTATGCAGCAGTCTGTTTGGTATCACCGATGAGCTGCATCAGTACTTTGTCCCAGGGCGCATGTGTGATCCATTAGATTGGGCGGTCGATACGATTGCGGCTACCGTAGGCGCAATCGTAGCACGCCCTGTCCTTAAACGAGTGGATGCGGCCATTTCACGTACTGACGATACTTATAGCAAGTAGAAAAGATCACTTGCTAGGGTGGGGGACCCGAGGATCATTTTGCTGAGATCTTCTTTGGTGAGATGCTCATCCATGCAAAGGGCAAGATAGTTGATGAGTTCGTCAGCGTGACTACTGATAACACTTGCGCCGACGAGTTTTCCACCCTCATGTATCAGCCGTACCTTTGCAAGGGGATCATTGACGCGGCGATAGGTAAACCAGCTGGTCATATCAATTTCTTCGACGACATAGCGGCCGAGTTCTTTGTTTGCGACCGAAGCACTGATACCAACTTGAGCCAATTTTGGACTGCCAAACACAACTGAGACAACGGGGGGATACGAAAGCGGAGCGGTAGTTTTACCAAGAATGGTGTCCCCTATATACTTTCCCTCAAATGAAGCGGTTGGTGTAAGTTTGGGTACTGCTTTTGCAATCACGTCACCGCAGGCGAAGATGGTTGTTTGTGACGTGCGTAAATACTCGTCGACTTCGATACCGCGCGGAGAGAAAGACACGCCTGCTGCCTCAAGATTTAAATCAGCAATACTTGGCGTCCTTCCTGTTGCGCACACAACATACGCGGTCTTACTTGTGTAGGAGGTGCCCTTAATCAGATAACCCTCATCGGTTTTTGAGATGCTTTTGATGTCTTCACCGAAGACGAAGCGGATGCCTTTCCTTGTGTATTCAGCAACAAGATCCTGAACGAAACTTTCATCAAAGCCTTTCAGGGGACGGTCATTATGGTGAACGATAGTGACGTTGCTTCCTGCTGCATGGGCGATGGCAGCCAATTCAAAAGCAATGTAGCCCGCCCCAATAAACGTGATTGACGACGGCATTTCGTTGAGATCAAGAAAATCGTTGCTGGTTTTGAGGTGCTCCTTGCCATCGATATCGAGGATCCGCGGGTGCTGTCCTGTTGCAACAACAAAGACATCCGCTTCATAGAGGTGTCCGTTAACTTCAATGCAGCGAGCATCTTTGAAGCGAGCGGTGCCTTTGATGACGGTGATCCCGCTTTCCTGTGCTCGTTGTTCGAAAGACTGAGGAAAAGGATCGGTAAAGGTGCGTTTAAAGGCCATGAGCTCTGGCCAGTTCACGCTGCTGTGTGTCTCGACGCCGAGGCCATTGAGGTGTGATACGGCATCAAGGGCCTCAACGCTTGCTATGAGAACCTTTTTTGGATCGCAACCTCTGTTGGGGCAGGTTCCTCCCATGAGATCGTTCTCGACAAGGGCAACCTTCTTTCCTCCGCTGTTTAAGGCATACGCAGTAGCGCCTCCTCCTACACCAGAGCCTATGACAATCGCATCGAATCTTTCCATGGCCCGCACCTTTCTTCGCGTTCGCCGTGTTGTTTTGAGCGGCTTACCGCTTTGCATGCAACTCTAGCGCGATTTTTTGAAGCTTTGCACGTGCGACAGCGGGCTGTCATCAAGTGACAATGAATCTGTAGTGATCCCGACAAGCTGGTACAGTCTTACACGAGTGGTTCGCGTGAGCGGTGTGAATGAGACTGTAAACGTATCGTTTAAAGGGGGTTGTGTAACGGAACCATGAAGATTCAGTTGGAGCTGCCGTGCACGATGTATTGTATGACCATAGCTGATTTCAGCATGGCAGATGCGCGTTGCATGAGCACGCGCCATCGTACGAAAGGAAACCGTATGAATAACCCTGCTCAAAGTTCTTATCAACTGTTTATCGGCGGAAAGTGGGTAGATGCCTCGGATGGCAAAACACTCGATGTTTATTGCCCCGCAAATGGCGAAAAGCTTTCCGAAATTGCCGATGCGTCCCGCGAAGACGTTGATCGTGCCGTCGATGCTGCATGGGAGGCTTTCGCCACCTGGAGTAAAACGACAAAAGCCGAACGCGCCATCATTCTCAACAAAGTTGCTGATGTCATTGAAGAGAATGCCGAGCATTTTGCACTGCTTGAGACGCTCGACAATGGCAAGCCGATTCGCGAAACTCGCGCTATAGATATTGCGTATTCAATCGATCACTTCCGTTATTTCGCAGGCGTACTGCTTGCTGATACGGGAGAGACCGATATGCTCCCCGGTAACATGATGTCACTCGTTTTCCATGAGCCCATTGGTGTTGTTGGACAGATTGTTCCCTGGAACTTCCCCTTCCTTATGGCTGCATGGAAGCTGGCTCCTGTGCTTGCAGCCGGCGATTGTACGGTTTTCAAGCCGTCTTCGACGACGTCACTTACCGTACTTGAGCTGGCAAAGCTGACGCAGGATATCATTCCTGCAGGTGTGTTCAACGTGGTGTCGGGTCGTGGCTCTAAATCAGGTCAGTATCTTCTTGAGAACCAGAAGCTCAGCAAGCTTGCTTTCACGGGCTCAACCGAAGTCGGTCGCGATGTGGCTCGCGCCGCAGCCGAGCGCCTCATTCCTGCAACACTTGAGCTTGGCGGTAAGTCTGCCAATATCATCTTCCCCGATGCAAAGTGGGACATGATGCTCGATGGCGTGCAGCTTGGTATCCTATTCAATCAAGGACAGGTATGCTGTGCTGGCAGCCGTATTTTCGTTCATGAAGATGTGTACGATAAGTTTGTCGAAGATGCCGTTGAGGCGTTTAAGAACGTCAAGGTTGGACTGCCTTGGGAGGACGATACCCAGATGGGCAGCCAGATCGATCAAGGTCAGATGAACAAGATTCTTGATTATATCGAGATCGCCAAACAAGAGGGTGGACGAGTACTCGTTGGCGGCGAACGCGCAACCGAGGGCGAACTTGCTCAAGGCGCATTCCTTAAGCCGACCCTCATTGAGATCCCGAACAACTCCTGTCGTGTTGCTCAGGAAGAAATTTTCGGCCCCGTTGCTGTGCTCATCAAGTTTAAGGGTGAGCAAGAGGTTATCGATATGGCGAATGATTCGGTCTTCGGTCTCGGTGGAGCCGTGTGGACTCGCGATATCAATCGTGCATTCCGCGTTGCCCAAGGCGTTCAGACAGGACGTATGTGGGTCAACACCTATAACCAAATTCCGTCAGGCGCCCCCTTTGGTGGTTACAAGGAATCTGGAATCGGTCGCGAAACCCATAAGGTCATGCTTGAGCACTACACCCAAACCAAAAACATCATGATCAATCTCTCTGAAGAACCAAGCGGCTTTTATCCGCCCAAGTAAGAGGCGCTAAGCGAACTACCACAAACTATGCGCTGAAGTGCGAAGTAAAATCTGCAATACCGTGCCGGCTTCCGAGTGAGGTCGGCACATTGCTGTCAAGGCGCAATAAGCTGCCCTGCGATTGCGGGTAGGGAATTGCTGTTACAAGACTGACTTACAAGTTACGGCGGAGCTGGGCTTCTTTTATTTCCATCTCAAGAGAGTTGTGGATGATGTTTGCAAAGGGCCCTGCGTTGCCGATCAAGCGCTCAACATGAGGCTGATCGCACTTGCGAATGAAGTAGTACAACCACGCACAGGTATAGAATTCTGCGAGGAACTGGATGTTCTCCTCAGGGAGATATCGATTCGAAAGAATGATGTCGATGTCATTGCGCATAGCGGGAAGGTATAGGTTGTAGAGGTAGTTGCGCAATGAGTAAGGTCCATTGTCAAGCAGTGCTTGGGTGTAGAACTTGCGCTTGCTTTCAAGGACTTTCGCAAAGCATTCGTAGAACTCTGAATGATCGAGTGAGCGCACGCCGGATTTTTGTGTAATATAGAAGGGGAACTGCGAAGTGGAGTCTTCACTAGGAGGCTCATGGACAAGCGTCGCTTCGGGGAAGCGCTCTTTGAGCACCTGACCAAGATCATAGCGGAAAATCCAAATGATGAGACAATCCTTGTTTTCAAAGTGATAGTAAAACGTTTTACGGTTTTTGCCTGTCCGCTCGACAATATCACTGATTGATATTTTCTTAAGCGGAATCTCATCGCAAAGTGATACGAATGTGTCTGCAATCAACAGCATAGTATTGAGGGCATTCATCGGCAGATCCTCACTGGTCGAAAACAACGCTACATACTGAATAGCTCATGGGCATCGAGAGCTTCTGGGCAAAGTATACTACGCGCAAACCGACTAATCACGGACAAAATGAAAAAAATGTGCAAAATGATTTAGGTTTCTCCACACAGAACCGAGCAAACTATGCGTATTTTGCCCAGAAAATTGCTAAAATACTTCTCAAAATAGGACAAACTTCACAATTTACTGGCTAAAAGACCAACAAACAAAACATTCTGTCCATCGTCAGGGCTAAAAGCGCCGCGTACAATACAAAACAAGGGTTGCGCGAATAGGGTCGTCGCCAAGGTGGCATCCTATGAAACACAGCCTAGCATTTGGTCCCACTGCTTTTAGAACGAGTAGGTCGATCAGAAAAGTAGTGAGAACAGGTCAGAATCTAAGAATCGCCCAGTAAGACGAGGTTGCGGGCGAAATCACGAGAGCGTTAGATGGAAAGGGGCTGTGCTGTGGCAAAGTATCAAAAGTTACTAGAGCCGTTCAAGATTGGTAACGTGGATCTGCGAAATCGCTTCGTCATGTTGCCAATGACGATCGAGAAGGTAGATAACTACCACATCTCGGACGATTTGGTGGATTTCTATGAGCAGCGCGCAAAGGGTGGTGTCGGTCTGATCGAGGTCGGTTCTGCTTATATCTGCGATTGCTTTAACACCGAGCCGAAGTATCACACAACCACGGGTGCTTGCGGAATCTGGTCCGACGAGTTCAACCCCGGATGGCAGCGCATTGCCGAAGCTTGCCACAAGCATGGTGCCAAGGTTGCAGCTCAGTTGCAGCTTTGCTACGAATGGCGCGCAAGCGGCGACGATCCCTTGCTTTCTTATGCTCCATCTAAAGACGTTCCAAGCGGCCCGTTTGTTGGCATGCCTGAGCGTGAATATACCAAAGAAGAAATCGCCATCGTCGTGAAGCAGTACGGCGAAGCGGCAAAGCGTGCCAAGGACTGCGGCATCGACATCATTGAGATTCATGCTGGTATCGGTTACATGGTCATGCGCTTCCTCTCTAAGTACTCCAACCATCGTACCGACGAATATGGCGGATCTGCTGAGAACCGCGCTCGTCTGTTGACCGATATCATCGATGAGATCCACAAGACCTGCGGCGACGATATGCCGATCTTAGTTCGCATCTCTGCAGATGACCTTATGCCTGGTGGCAACCGCATTGCAGACACGCTCGAGATTATCCCGATCGTTGAGAAGCACGGTGTTGACGCATGGAGCATCCAGGCTGGCTTCCATGAGGCTCCTCGTCCCGTTGCCAACCAGATTGTTCCCGAAGGCGAATTCATCGGCCTTGCGAAAGATTGCAAGACAGTTACCAATAAGCCTGTATTCCCTGGCACGCGTATCAATACGCTCGACATGTGCGAGAAGGTTGTTACGCAGGGCTATGGCGACGCTGTTGGTATGGCTCGTCAGTTCATCGCCGATGCTGATACGGCAAGCAAAGTTGCAGCAGGTCATCCTGAGCAGGTTCGTCCTTGCATCGTGTGCAGCCGCTGCCTCGACAACATCTTTATTGGCAAGCCTTGCCAGTGCTCAGTCAACGCAAACGTGTGGGAAGGCGTCCAGGTTGGATTGCCTGAGAACAAGCCTGCTGAGACCAAGAAGCATGTCGTTGTTGTTGGCGCTGGCCCTGGCGGTCTCGAAGCAGCTCGTGTTGCTGCAGTTCGTGGCCACAAAGTTACGATTCTCGA
>JAVWLC010000089.1:0-8131 GCA_036638175.1 Raoultibacter sp.
GCGCTTTGAGCTTACTTTCATCGGCTACGGTATACATAAAAGTTGAAAGATCGCGCCCTGCTGTAATTTTGGCATCCTTCTGGCGAAGACTCCCTGCTGCAGCATTGCGCGGGTTTGCAAACGGGCTCTTATCGTTTTCGATAGCCGCCTCATTGAGCGCATCGAAGCTGCTCTTTGGCATGTACACCTCACCGCGCAGTTCAATTGTTGCCTCAGTATCAACAAGCCCCGCAAGCGAAGATTCACGCAGGCGCAGCGGAACATCGCGCACCGTGCGCATGTTAACCGTAACATCTTCGCCTGTTGTACCATCGCCGCGCGTTGCGGCCCTCACAAGCACGCCATCCTCATACGTAAGAGCGATGGATGATCCGTCGATTTTTAATTCGCAGACCACGGGAACCATCTTCCCAAACGCTTCAACGATGCGCTCAAGCCACGCGTCAAGCTCTTCGCCATCCATGGCATTATCAAGCGAATACATGCGGCGCTCATGAGCAATAGCAGCAAATTGCTCTCCAACATAACCGCCAACGCGTTGGGTTGGCGAAGAGGGATCAATAAACTCAGGGTGCTTCGCTTCGAGTTCACGCAGCTCACGCATCAGTGAATCAAACGCAGCATCAGAAATGGCGGGAGCGTCTTGGGCATAATAGAGATACGTGTTGTGTTCGATCTCGCGGCGGAGTGCATCGATGCGCGCTTTGGTGCCATCCGTATCGGGAATCACTGAATCAGGGTCAAACAGGTTGTCAGTTTTTTGGTCGGCCATAACACCTCTCGCAATCATATATAGTAGTGTGCCGCGTTCGCACGGGCGAGCAGATCTTCATGACACAGCATACAAGCAGCACGCTCTCAGCTGGTCTCTACAGCATATTTGCAGTGTATCGCATCAGCCATCCCACAAAAAGGGCCCCGCTTTCGCAAGGCCCTGGTTCAACGGAAATTCCCCATTCGTTGTTTGGGGTTACGCGAGTTTCATAGTAGAAGTGCTGAAGCCGTAGATGATCAACGAAATGCCACGCATGATCACGAAGACAGCCATAAAGATCACGAAGCTTGCGGGAAGAATAAAGAAGCTTACGCCGCACAGTGCGCTCACGATACCCGAGAAAAGCATCCAGCCCCAGATTTTTGCACCTGAGCCCTTGATCTTGATTGCGCCGACAATTTCAAAAACGCCGAAGATCACGAAGAACAGACCGATGACCCACGGAATAACACCAGCAAGAGCCAACGGATGCAGCAGGAACATCAAGCCAACAACGATATCGAGAATGGCATACGCGAGCGTCCAACCCGAAAGATCAGCCGTCTTATGAAAACGAATATACGAGATGACATCAAAAACGCCCGAGACAAGAAATGCAGCACCCGCAAAAGCTGTCATCGTGACAAGCGTCAAACCTGGTGCGAACGCAAAGAACCCACCGCAAAGAATGAGCAGGATACCTGCCACAATAAGACCCCAGTCGCGTTTCTTAACTGTTTCCATAGTACTCTCCTAAACCCGTTAAATATATGCTATTACGTATAGTGTACTCCGAGCAGCACTGGTCACATTATACGAGAACATTCGTAATATAAGGGTAATGATCTTGAGAACAAACCGACACCGAGCAAGAAAAGGATTCTATGCACCCATTTCAATCATGGCTTGCGGCAAAAATGAGATCACATCTTCGGCTGATACCGCAATCATGGTGAGCATGCGGGACGCAATCGTAGCCGCACGCGCATGAAGCGTGGTACCAAGCACGCATGCATCGAATGGATCGAGCCCTTGAGCCAGCAGTGATCCGATCATCCCTGCAAGCACATCACCCGTTCCTGCCTTTGACAGCGCCGCTGTTCCCTCGCTCATGCAGTAACACTCTTCGCCATCGGCGATCCACGTCATTGGACCTTTGAGTACCACCAAGACGCCGTAGGCAAGCGAAAGCATTGTCGCAAGCACAGGAGCATCATCGGTGGGAAATCCAAACGGAGCAGCAAGTCGTGCAGCCTCCCCTGCGTGAGGCGTGATTATAGTGGGCATACCTTTAATGAAGCGGTGTTCGCAAAGCCGCCTGCCTTTTTTGGTAGCAAGCGCATCAAGCGCTCCCCCATCAACGACAACGGGCGCATTCGCAAAACCAAGCACGCGAAACGTGAGCTTCTCGCACCGATCTTCTCGCGGATAAAATCCAGAGCCAACTACATAGCCACACGGCCGACCAAAGACGGAAGAGACGGGCTCATCTTTCAGCCAATCAATTTCAGAGCGCACTACAAACGATGAGCGAAACGCCCGCACGTGACCCATAATTGCCTCGTCAGTGACAACTTCAAGATATCCCGCCCCCATACGCTGCCCAGCAAGAGACGCAAGACATACCGCACCGGGATATGCTGTACTCCCCGCCACCAACACAAGGCGTCCTCGCGAGTATTTATGGGCATCAGCCGCAGGAATTGGAAGAAGCGATAGGAGTTTTTCTGCACTATAGGGAATCATTGGTGCGCTCTTTCGGCTCGGCATCAAAAGGTGCGGCGGCAGATGGCTGGTTCGAAGAATCGGTTTTAGCGGGCTGGGCATCCATCTCATCAAGCATCGAGCGCGCCTCTTTGAATTGCTTAGCCAGCTCTTCCATTGGATCAACGCGCTTTTCAGCGGCTTTAACCGAATCGCTTGTTATGGCCATCGCGCATGCTACGGCATCGGTATGAGTGTAGGAAAGCGAAAGCGGTAGCTCTATAACTCCCAGCTCAGCAGCAACTTCCTTCGCACGGCGATACAGCACCACCATAGGCTTGCCCTTCGCATTGCGAACGACTTCAATATCGCGCACCCCGATACCCTCAGAAAACCCTGTTCCCAGTGCCTTGAGCACGGCTTCCTTTGCAGCAAACCGCGTGGCAAAGTGAATCTCGGGGACTCCTTTACTCTCACAGTACGCGCACTCGTCTTCAGAAAAGACCTTGGTCTTGAAGCTAGGCGTACGTTCGAGAATCGCCTTCATGCGAGCAATCTCAACGATGTCGACACCAAGGCCAACCTCTTCTTGCGATCGCATCCTCACGTGAGGCAGTACGGTTTCTTCTTCAACAGCTGCATCGGGTGTTTGCGCGTTTGCTTCTTCCACGAGGAGCTCTATTCGACCGTAACCGATTTAGCAAGGTTGCGCGGCTGATCAACATCGCACCCACGGGCCACCGCAATTGCTCGTGCAAACAGCTGGAGCGGCACACTTGCTGTGATGGGCGAGAAACAATCCCGCACCTTTGGGATGTAGATGACATAGTCAGCATGGTTCTTGATCTCGGTATCGCCTTCGGTTGCGATAACAACAATCTTGGCACCACGTGCACGGCTCTCTTGCAGGTTTGAAATAGTCTTCTCATACGTTGGGCTTTGCGTAGCAACAGCAACAACGGGAAAACCGTCTTCAAGCAAGGCAATGGGACCATGCTTCATTTCGCCTGCTGGGTAAGCCTCGGCGTGCAGGTAGCTAATTTCTTTGAGCTTGAGTGCGCCTTCGTAGCAAACCGCAGAACCTAAACCTCGGCCGATAAACAATGAGGACATTGCATCTTTACAAGCCAGAGCAGCTTGATCAATGGCCTCAGTATCAGAGAGAATTACTTCAATCTGTTCTGCGGTATCCGCAAGCTCCTTGAACAGCAACTTGATCTGACTGGTTGTGAGCTTGCCCTTTGTCTGTGCAAGCAGCATAGCCAACAAGGTCAGGCTTACTACCTGGCCAAGGAACGATTTCGTGGATGCCACGGCAATCTCTTTGTTGGCCTTGGTGTAGATAACGCCATCGCTTTCGCGCGCAACGGGGCTTCCTACCACGTTTGTGATACCAAACACCTTAGCGCCTCGCACGCGAGCATCGCGAATAGCAGCAAGCGTATCGGCAGTTTCGCCCGACTGGGACACCGCCACAACCAAGGTGGTGGGTGTGATGATGGGATTGCGATAACGGAATTCGCTTGCAACTTCAACTTCGGTAGGTATACGCGCCCAGCCCTCAATGAGCTGCTTGGCAACAAGTCCCGCATGATAGCTTGTGCCGCACGCGATAACATACACGCGATCAATGAGGTTGAGCTCTTCGCGGCTCAAATCAAGCTCATCGATGGTGAGCTCTCCGCCTGTCAGACGGCCCGCAAGCGTATCGCGTACAACACGCGGCTGTTCGTTGATTTCCTTCAGCATGAAATCGGGGTAGCCACCCTTTTCGGCAAGATCAACATCCCAGTCAACATGGGTAACCTCGGGCTCAAAACGCTCACCAGGAAACTTGTAGTATTCAATGGAATTAGGCATCAATTTAGCAAACTGATTATCGCCAAGAATGACCACGTCCCGCGTTGCGTCGATAAGGGCAATGATGTCTGAAGCAACGTAGGTGCCGTGCTCACCTTTGCCGATAACAATAGGAGAATCTTTGCGCGTTGCAATGATGACGTCAGGCTCATCAGCGCTGACAACCGCAAGACCGTATGCTCCAATAACGCGCTGAGTTGCGCAGTGCACCGCATGAAGCAGATCGCCCTCAAACGAATCTTCGATCAAGTGGGCAAGCACTTCGGTATCAGTATCACTGGTAAACACGTGGCCATTGGCCTGCAGCGATTCGCGCAGCTCAGCAAAGTTTTCAATGATGCCGTTATGCACCACAGCAATGCGGCCATCGCAGGAGGTATGAGGATGAGCGTTCAGCTCACTGGGACGACCATGAGTAGCCCAACGGGTGTGACCAATGCCACAGGTGCCCGCAAGATCCATTCCCGCCGTTTTCTCGACGAGATTTTCTACCTTGCCAACGCAGTGAACCACTGCAAGGTTATTGTTATTTTCAATGGCAACGCCTGCTGAATCATATCCACGGTATTCAAGGCGCTGCAAACCTTCGATAAGAATATCTTTAACGGGCTCTGACCCGGTGTAACCAACAATTCCGCACATGCACGTACTCCTTCGTCTGCCCTGCCTGCCAACCAGCACGATTACGTGCCGATTTTCTGCTTCTCTACAGGCTGTGCTTTCTATGGTGCCGACCATTGTAACGCAGCTCGTGTGAAAGGAAGGTAGACACGCTCAATTAACAAAACCGACTGTAGGAAAGCAGGATTTTCTTGCAGCCACATGCTTCTTTAAGGTCTATTCCCAGCACGTATCAATTGAGTGAGAATTTTTTGCATTCGCATGAGAAACAAAATCGGCGATATTGCGAATAAACTCTTCTTTGCGCACCTCAGGCTTTCCGTCGATATAGTAAAGCGATGTCGTGAGTACCATGCCCACCAGAGACACTGCCTCAAATTCGACATCGATCTCTTCTCGCATGTAGCCATCATCTTGCGCACGTTTGAGCTGCGAGCTGATGAGCCCCAACAGGTTCTCTTCGGTTTCGCGCATATCATCAGACCAAACGCGGCCCGCGCGCCAAAGCTCTGACACAAAGAATCTGCCAAACTGCTTGTTCTCAAAAATCCGTGTGGCGAAGATCTCAACCATACCCATCAGCGCATGAGGTCCATCGGGCGCCTGTTCGATGATCTGGTCAAACTCATCGATAAGCTGTCCAATACCATCCTCAAGTACGCTGGCAGCAATGTCTGCCTTGCTCTTGAAGTGATAGAATGCCGTGCCTTTTGAGACTCCCGCAACTTCGACAATCTCGTCAACCGTTGCTCCCGAGTACCCCTTTTCGCCAATCACTTTCACCGCAGCGTCAAGCAACAGGGCGCGTGTTGCGCACGCCCTGCCACCTTTCGCTTTTGTAGTCACTTTCGCTGTTTCGCTCTTCGCTCTCACCATGGTAATTCCCGCCTGCCGCGACGTGTTTTGTTGTTTGTAGAGCACCATCATGCCAACTCAAGCTAAAGCTTACCCAAGCTGCAAAACGGGATGTAAATCTTCCATACGTACCGTGCGCTTCCGATATGCTACCACGCTCGTCAGGGCAAAGCAGACAACACCAATGGCAAGCAAAACCGCGCAATCAAAGAATACAAGGCTGTAATCAAGTCCCGTCATGATTTGTCGCATTCCTTCAACCACATACGTCATCGGCATAAAAGGACTGATGGTCTGGAAGAATGCAGGCGTTGTTTGAATGGGGAAGGTACCTGCGCACGCCGTCAGTTGCAACATGAGCAGGATGATGGCAACGAATTTGCCCGGGAACCCAAGTGCGGCCATCAGGAACTGCATGATGGTGGCAAACACCAGCGCCGTGAGGTAGCCCATTGCATAGAATGCAGGCACATTATCAATCTGCAGCTGCAGGCCAAATTGAAGCACCACCATGAGCAAGGTTGCCTGAATGATTGCGAAAATTGCAATAGGCATAAAGTTCGCGAATGCCACCATGGCAGGATTGCCGCCCGACATGATAAGGCGGCTGTTGAGCGGCTTGAAAACAAATCCCGCGACCAAACCACCAACCCATAGACCAAGCGCCATGAAATAAGGTGCAAAACCAGTGCCGTAGTTCTTTACGGTGGTGTAATACTCGTTCACAAGCTCCACAGGATCAGACATGGTATCGGCCTTCGCCGTAAGGTTTGAGGTCTGATCGGTTGCTGTTTGCGCTCCCTCGGCAAGCTTGGTGGCAAGCTCTGCAGAACCGTCAACCGCACTGGTCAGTCCATCGGTTAAGGTAGTTGCGCCAGCAGAAAGCTGACCTGCGCCATCAGCAACTTGGCTTGCGCCTGCTTTTGCGGCAGTAGCACCCGCTACCAACTGAGAGGCTCCCGCAGAAAGCTGCGATGCACCCGCAGCTGCTGATTGCGCACCTACATTAACCTGCTGTGCACCCGCAGCTAAACTATCGATGGAAACCTTCAACGTAGGAGCATTCGTGACAAGCGGCGCAACAAGATCAGACAGTTGCGTGTACCCCGCCTGAGCACTTGAAAGACCCGTTTGAAGAACCCCAATACCCGATTGCAAGCCCGCTGCTCCACCCGAAAGCTGCGCTGCTGCGGCTTGCGCATACTGGGACATCTCCTGTGCGGTTGCAAAGTATTGCTGGGCCGCAGCGGTATCTCCCGCCACGGCGGCCTGATACGCTGCATCATAGGCTTGCTTTTCGCTATTGAGGAAACCATAGAGCGTCCGTGACGCTGCCGTATCCGAAGAAGAGCCAACCCCCGCAGCGATACCGTTTGCGGCACCGTACAGCGTGGTGCTGGCAGGATCACCCGTGGGAACATCAGATGCCGTGCCAATGCCTGCTTGGAGTTGATCGAAACCACCCTTGAGTCGATCTGATGCAGAACCGAGCTGCGCCACCTGGCTTTCATCAGGAAGCGAGGCTGTCGCATCAGCAAGCGCGTGAGCCCCTGAGGCTACCTGGTTTGTACCATCCTTGAGCGAATGTGTTCCTGAAGCGAGGCTTACAGCACCGCTTCCCAATGTATTCACTCCACTTGAAAGTGTTCCGAGGCCTGAGTCAAGCGAAGTAGCTCCATCGGTAAGCGTGCCAAGATTGCTCGCAATGGTTGCACTGCCATCCTTGGCTGTCACCAAGCCACGGGAAAGATCGCCCGCTCCATCGGCGGCCGTCTTGAGATCTTTGCCCGAATCAGCCACGCGACCGAGCACGGTAGTCCAATACTCGTTGGCAACCGTAGAGCTCACCTTGGTGCGTACTTCTTTCCACACCGTTTCGCCAATTTGAGAGGCAAGCATATTTTCACTTTGGTTGTAATCAATCAGCAGTTGCGCCTTTTCGGGGGCGTTCCCATCAACAGAGGCAACGCTTTCAGAGAAATCAGCAGGAATAGTGCAGGTCATAAAGTAGGTGCCATTTTCCAGGCCTTTTTGCGCTTCGTCTGCTGACACAAAGTTCCACTGGAGGCCTTCATCGTTGTTTTTGAGTTCATCGATTACATCATCACCAAGAGTACGGCTCTCACCAGCAATGATAGCGCCCTTATCTTCGTTCACCACCGCAACCGGAACGGTATTGAGTCTTGCGTAGGGGTCTTGAAATGCAGCAAGATACAGGGCACCATAGAGAAGCGGCATGATAGCAATGGCCGCTATGACCACCCACATAATCTTCGATGCTGTAACGTTTTTCCATTCAAGTCCGGCAAATCGCAATCCTTTAAACGCCATGTTACT
>JAVWLC010000089.1:8141-8630 GCA_036638175.1 Raoultibacter sp.
TTCGAGATAGATCTTTGCGTCAGCCATATCGGCCAACCCGCGCTCGACAACGCCCACGATAACGGCAGCTTGCGACGACCGCGCAGCATCTTTGAGGATTTCCATGAGTCCTTCCGACTGCGACATGGTCAGCTGATCTTCCACATCATCGATAACCACCGCTTCAGGCTCGCCCACAAAAGCAAGAGCAATCCCAAGCTGCGAGAGTCGCTCTGCCGTAAGGTCTTTCACGCGAACATCAGCAACATCAGCAAGATCCCATGAACGCAGGTACGCCATAACGCTCTCGGCTTTCGGGCTCCGACCGAACAACTCAAATTCGGCTCCTGTCGCATAGGCAACCGTGAGGCTATCCTGCAAATCATTAAGTCCTGCAAAAATTCCCAGTCCGATAGAGCGTTCAACCTTTGCACGTTGGCGCGGCAGTTCGAAGCCATTAACGCGAAGTGTTCCACCCGTTGAACGCATGCGCCCTGCAAGCGTTAAGAG
>JAVWLC010000090.1:0-3863 GCA_036638175.1 Raoultibacter sp.
GTTTAAGCATCGTGACAAAGCACCCCCTTCTCAACGGTATGTATGTCAGGTGTCCAGCGGATCCAGAGTCTAAGCGGGACCCCCGAGTGTTTGTCTGTGGGCAAATCTTGAACCTTGACGAGGAGACCCGCAGCGTCAAGGTTCAGATTCACGATCCCTTTAACCTTGTGGCAATGTTTGAGGACTTACCCCATGGGATTGTCGAGTACCCTACCAGCAGTTTAACTCACTGCTCGCTCTTTGTAGGCTCCTCTATTGTTTATCAGGACAAAACCTGCAAAGTGCTCACGGTCCGCCAAAATGCTACGGGTTTCTATGAGTATTTCGTCCAAGACGAACGCGCCAAGACCATTCTTAGTGCTTCCGAGAACGAGGTGATTGCATCACTCACTAACGGGCGAATTGATCCGACTTATCAGCTACTCCACTATGAGTTCCAGAATCCCTGTTGGTATTTGGGCCATTCCGTTGTCTCCAAAAACATCAGCATCCTAGAGAACTCTATTTATGGGTTTAAAGAACTGGCTGGCGCTAAGATTTATCTCTTGCCACACCAAGTAAACTCCATTATGCGTTGCCTACAGGATTCGCCTTGCCGATCTATGCTTGCCGATGAGGTTGGCATGGGCAAAACAGTAGAATCTATCTCGATCCTAAAACTTTTTATGCTCCATCGGTCAAATATCAATGCCTTGATTCTGGTGCCAGATCAGCTTAAAGAGCAATGGAAAAAGGAACTGCTCATTAAGTTTGGCATTGATGAGAGCACCGACCCAAATGGAAACTCCATCACCGTAAAATCCATTTCTCAGTTTTTAAGGGAAGATGATCTATTCCCGTGGCACTTTGTGATGATCGACGAAGTGCATAGATACCTGCAAGACGCAGCTACTTACGATAAACTGCACAAACTTAGTAGCTACACAGCTAATATCCTTCTGCTAAGCGCCACCCCTGTCCAGCAGAGGAGGGAAGAATACCTGGCACTTCTTCGACTCCTTCATCCGCAAAAGTATGACCAGTGTTCTTTTGAACAGTTCAGCGCATTAATAGAAAAGCAAGGTCGGATGATCCGAAAAACCACTCTGGTGCTCGACGACCTGAATGATCTGGTCGAAGAATTGAAGCGTGTCCAAAATGAAGGCGGAGAAGCGCACGAGTCTGAAGATATTGCAGACCTTTTCGAAGAGATTGCTGACGAGCTCAAGGGCATCTGCAATGACCTGAATGACCCGAAGCTTACCGAGCTTCTCAACGAGCTTGATTTCGACGCCGAGGATTGCAGCATCTACAAAATCAAAGTCATGATCTCATATATCTGTGGCAACTACCAAATTGAGAATAATATCATCCGCAACCGCCGTCGCATCCTAGAAAACAACGATGATGGCATACGGTTGCTTCCGACCCGTAAACTCAAGCCTCTGCCTTATCAACTTAATAAAGACCTGAACACCTACGAAGCTCTTTGCTACGACTGGCTCGCCGATTGGATTACCCATAGTGCAGCAGAGCTTGACATAGAAAAAACGGTCCAGCCCATGTTAAATGCATTTTTCAGCTCACCATGGGCGTTCAGCGCTAAAGTGAAGGAATTTGTCAGTCGGGGGCTGATCCAGAACGAGGGTATCATCTTCGATGCTCAGAACTGGCTTAAGTCTGAAGAGTACATCATCGAGCATATCGTCGACATTCTTGATGATCCTGGCGAATATGCCCGTGAGCATTGTTCGCGTCTCTGCTCAGTCTTGAACCTTCTCTATGACGAACTATACGATCAAAAGGTCGTGTTGTTTACTAACGATCTGGAGACCTCCAAAGCCTATCGGACGGCTCTTAGCATTACGTTCAAAGAAAAGGAAATTAGTTTCTTTGGAAGCGACATGGAAATGACCGATCTGGAAGCTAACGCCTTTCGGTTCCAAAATGAGCAAACCTGCCGCATCATGCTTTGCGATTATACCGGTGGCGAAGGTCGCAACTTTCAATGCGCAGACTTCATTGTGCACATCGACTTACCCTGGGATGCTAGCTTGATTGAACAGCGCATTGGACGTCTGGACCGTCTGGAAAGAGATCCAGAAAGATCTACTGTTACTTCGGTCGTGGTTTATGCGCAAGACACGTTCGAGGCATCCCTGTTCAGTTTTTTCCGACAAGGCTTACGAATTTTCGAGCAATCGCTTAGCGGCATGGAAATCATCATGACGAATATTAACCGTGAGATTTTTTCTGCGGTGCATGATGATTTTAGATATGGCTTGTCTGAACGGATTCCAGCTATTATTCAGAGCGCAGAAAAGATGCGCGAGGAGATTAGAAAGGAGCAGAGCTACGACGCCGCAGGTTTTGTCTTTAAGCCCATGTATGCGGAGCTACGGAGGCTGATCGAATACTACACCAAAAACGAGAATGACATCTTTGCTAATGCCATGACGGAATGGGCTTCGCTCGCTGGTTTCCATGGTTGCTGGGCAGATAACGGCATAATTACCTATGACGCTACATCCTTCTCACCAAAGTCTGCCATCAACTCTCTGCTGCTTCCACCTAAGTGGGTTGATTATATCAGTTCGGCACAGAACCAGTTTATGTCCCAGGTTTCGGCTTTCCAACGAGAAAAGGATGCGCTTTGGGGTAAGGAGCAGTTCCTTAGTGGCACCTTCATTCGTAAACAGGCCATAGAAAACGACTATCTTCATTTCTTTGCTCCAGGTGATGCGATCTTTGAGTGTATCACGACCAATGCAATACAATCCTGTAAGGGACGAGCTTGTGCTGTCTATGCCCCTACTGGAATCGACTGGAAGGGTTTTGTGTTTACCTGGTCGCAGGTGGCAAACGAAGCATTTCTCTTTGAACATGGAGTTTCGATGTATGCAATGAGTCCTTATCGACATTATATGATGCTGGAACAGGTTGTAACGGTGGTCAGCATCGATAACCCAGAAGACGTTAGCGACGCAAGCATCATTCGGGAGTATACACAAATCGCAAACAGTGAGGTTAAAAAGAAAAACTATACACACCTTGGTATGCGCGGCAGTCGTTCCTCTTTTCTCAAAGGCCACATTACCGCCCGATCAAACCAATCTTGGTTCAGGCAGGAGTATGCTGGTGAAAGCTGGCGAGAGCTTGTTCTTGATGCCCGAAAGGAAGCTCAAAAGAAAGCCGCTGAACAGTTTAAACGCCGTTCGAACCTTCGTGGAGCGCGTGAAGAAATGCAGCGCATTCTTTCAGCCACAACCGCTAAAATCCAATACTACCACACCGAATCCGCCGACATTGATCAATTGCGACACGAGCAGGAGCTAATCCTTGAGGCGATCAAAACCTCAAAGCTTGTGCTTGAGTCCGCAGCATACGTTTGGATGGAGAGGCCACACTATGAAGAAACAGCAGATTAAGCAGTGGGTCGAGTCAGCGCTGAGTAACGCCTCTGTTGAGCCATTAACCGCTTCTGCAGATTCGGCCTATGCACAGTTTTTATTGAACTGCGCCAGACGTTTGGTAACAGCCTTTGAGCTTTACCAGCAGGACAGAAAATACCTGGGCGATTGTCTCATTGCTTTGAGAAACTATTTATTAACCTTCCAATCAGAAATCTTTGCACCGTCCATTACTGCTTCCGAGGTTTTTGATCGCTATGGATTATGGGCTGACTCGGAGACTGGCGCAATCAAAGCCGCCTATCAATTCCCTGCGTATCTTGATTCCGACTTCACCCAGATGGCTTTTCTGTCCGAGGATTATAGTGCGCTTAATCAAACCGATGACAACCGCTATAACCTCCAGACCGATCCGATGATTGATCATACGACGGGCTTTTCCCATTTTAAATCACTTGCTCAGAAAATCGCCCT
>JAVWLC010000090.1:3873-8624 GCA_036638175.1 Raoultibacter sp.
GAACACACCTGATGGTTACACTACGCTGATCTCCATGCCGACTGGTGGGGGCAAGAGTCTGATCACTCAAGCAGTCTCTTATCAAAAAGAGGGCCTAACCATTGTTATCGTTCCCACCATATCACTAGCCATCGACCAGGTTCGGGTGGCTAGAAATACAATCAAGGTCGGTAATCCAGAAGAAGAAATTTTCTATTACAGCAGCGGAGTGGATGCCGCGCCTATTTTAGACGCCATCAGAAAGAAAAAAGCTCGGATGCTGTTTATTTCTCCAGAAGCTTTGATCCTGAACAAAGCTTTTGCCAACGAAATTAAATTGGCAAACGATTCCAGGTCCCTCAAGAATATTATTATCGATGAAGCGCACATTGTTGTCGACTGGGGTGCAGACTTCCGTATCGATTATCAATGCTTAGAAGCTTGGCGGAAGAAGCTGATGCTTCATAATCCACAGATCAGAACCATTCTGCTTTCTGCGACTTTCGAGCGTCGCTGCCGCGACATTCTCAAAGACTTCTTTTCCAAAGAAGAAAAATGGATTGAGATCCGTTGCGATGCCTTGCGCCACGAGCCAAGGTATATGTTGATACGTTGCAAATCAAACCACGAAAAAAGCAACCGCATCGTGGAGCTTGTGCGCAAATGCCCACATCCCATGATCGTGTATGTGGCTCGTCCCGATGATGCCGAACGCATTAAAACCTTGCTTCAAAGCAATGGCATTATGAACGTGAATACCTTCACAGGGCTTACCACCACCGCTAAACGTCGGGAGCTTATTAACTCATGGATCAATGATGAATTCGATGTGATGGTCGCGACCTCAGCTTTTGGCGTTGGCGTTGATAAAGCGGATATTCGGACCGTCCTGCATGCTTATGTTCCACAGAATCCTAATGCCTACTATCAGGAGCTGGGGCGCAGTGGACGCGACCAGTTGCCTTGTCTTAGTATTATGTGTATGATTGAGGACGATATCACGGTGGCTTTTCAGCGGATCAGCAAAAAGGTCATGACGACCGAAAAAATTATCGGACGCTGGGACAGTCTCTATAATAATGCTCTCTCTATGCGTTACAATAGCTTCGTAACGATTGATACCACCATCAAGCCTAGCTACTCGGTTGAGGATTTGTTTGACGATAGTCCCGCTTCCGAGGCTGATATTCGGTGGAATGCCTATGTTTTACTATTGCTTCGCCGTTATAAGAAAATCCGTATTGAGGAAGTTGTCACGCAGAACGTTGGCTATTCTTTTGTGATTAAAGTTCTGGATGATGTGCTGCGAAATAACGATCACCATCTACAGGCAGAAATTGAAGCCATCCGAACCAAAGAGTGGGATTACTATACCGCCTCTTTTGAGCTGATGAAAAAGTCCATCCGTAAAAACGGTAAAGAATGTTGGTCTGAAATGTTCTTTGAGACGTATGATCAGGTGTTTGAGTATTGCGCTGGTTGCGCCTCGCATAAAAAGGCCAACATCGGCGACTCCGCCACGTTTACCCTCAAGGCCCCAGTTGAGGCTCCGAAAAAAGAGTTTAGTGCTAATCAGTTGTCCATGTTCGGAGAAGCCAATCACCTAATCATTCGTACTAAGCCAGAAAAGCTCTCTGAAACACTGAAGGAACTTTCTCGGCGTCAGATCTCTAGTCTTGTTGTACCTCCAGATTGGGATGGTACTGCCCTTCTTCCAGATGCTACGGCTCGCTACAGCTTGCTTATTCTCGACTCGAATGAACTCGGCGAGCTAATAAAAAATAAAAGCTGGTTCTATGTTTCTGGCCTGATTGCAATTCTATATCAAGGCTCTGACCGTGATATCTATAAGCAGCTGGTAACAGTAACCAACGAATTGCAACCGTTTCCTTGGGTTCGTATGATCCATATCATTTACGAGAACACGTATTTCGATTGGATCACTAAGTCCTTTACCGATATTCTGGATGGATGCTGCATCCAGTCAGACGCACTCAGAAGCATTTAAGGAGGTAAAGATGTTTAAGGACAAGATGGTAACACCCGCCACACCCGAGCGTGTATACGCATTATGCAAAATTGTGGAAAAAGAAACACGCCCCGTTTCCGAGGTTCGAGAAAAGATGGAGCCTTCAGCCTTATCTGGGGGGAGTCAGATTTATTTCACGGATTATCGTACTGCGGCGGAGGAGCTCGGCCTTATCACCAATTCTGACCAGATGCTCTCTCTGGCCGTTGACCGTGAACACATCGCTAGCATTGCTGCTATGCGTCAGTTTGCGAACACCAAATTACGGGAGCATCCCGATGGGCAGTTCTATAAAGTAACACAGGCATACTTTAATCTCGATGCTGCAATGCTGTCTGGTGATCAGAGCCTCGCTAACCTTGGTCCACAGATGACTGAGCTGATCGGCGTGCAAGTCGATGCCATGGCAATGCGTGCTTGGCGATTCTGGGTTACCTTCCTCGGGTTTGGATATTTGCAAGGCATGTTCTTTATTCCTAACGCCAGCATCTTCATTGGCGACATCATACGCCATCTCAACCCCACCAAGGGAATGACCTATAGCTTCAGCAGGTTTGTGGAGTTGATTGCTCCTTACGCCCAAATCATCATCGGCTCAGACACCTCTAGCCACCACATCAACTATGGGCTTTCTAACGCGCTTCGTACCCTGCATGACAACAAAGCAATCAAGCTTGAGCATATTCTGGACTCCAACGATATCTGGAACCTCTATCCCCTGAAAGCACACCCAATCAGCGGTACCGTCACCAACATTACTATTCTTTAGTCCAAAAGGGGGCAAGTTTGTATGGATTTGAGTATTGCAAGAGGCCGCATTGCGTCGGTCATTAAGCCCGACTCCATCACGGCATCGCAAGGCGATTTTTTAGCCACGCACGTGCCTTTGAAGCGCATTAATCTACTCAACAGGTTTGAGCTACAACCTTCGCATGCCAAGCTCTACACCGAAGAAGAGCTATATGATCAGTGCATTCTTAACTCGGAAAATCGCCATCAGTTCATTACTGTATATGGGCAGAGTGGTACTGGTAAGTCTCATCTTATTCGCTGGTTTGAGGCTCGTTTCTCCAATGACAAGCCAGAAAATGAGGTTGTGCTGTTCATCAGGCGTAGTGACAATACCCTTAAAGGTACCATCCGACAGCTTTTAGACAAGCCTGAGGTTCAGGGCATTGCCAATAAGGCGATCTATGATCGCCTCGTCCGTGCAGCAGTTTCTGTCGAGTCTGGCAAGCTTAAGGACCTGATCTATCATAACTACATCATCGAGATCGCTCACGACAACAGCGAGACCCATGCCGTGCAGCTTAATAATGTCACCAAAAAGCGTCTTGAGGCATTTCTTGGCAACGATGTAGTGCATTCACATCTCATGGAAGCTTCTGGGCCCATTGAGCGCATGTACGCTAAGGTGGCAGAGAATACGCTCGTTGACCGTGATACAATTGCCGAGTTTACGCCTGAAGATTTTCTGGTTACGCCCGATCTTTACGATGCGATTACCGCTGGTGGTGCAGACTCCAAAGCCGAGCGAATGGCCAGAAAGCTCATGGCTGACGAAGACGGGAAGGAAGAAGCTAGTGAGATTTCCAGCTATCTCAACCAATTTGTAAACGATGTCATCCAACGGTGCGCAGGTATTGAACCTGGCGACTTTAGACAGATCTTTCAGGATATCCGTTGCGAGCTGCGTCGGCTGGGCAAGAACCTGACGTTGTTTATAGAAGATGTAACCTCCTTCACTGGCGTAGACGATGCTCTGCTTGATGCGCTGATTGTAGAACACACGGGCATGAACGCCGCCGCAGAAATGTGCCGCATTTCCTCGATTGTAGGCACTACTAGCAACTATCTACAAAACAACTTCCGCGATAACCATAAGGATCGTATTACCAACCTGATTTATATTCCGAGCGACGTGTTCGACGAAGCTGGAATTTATGAATTCGTTGGGCGCTATCTCAATACCATGTCTTTGTCGGAGACGAGGATTAATGATTGGCTTGCCAATCGTGCACTGTCTTCGGAGTATCCTGTCCATACGGTAAAGGAAGGCAAAGAATGGGACAGCGTAACCTGTAGTCCTCAGGTTAAGATAAATCTTTATCCGTTCTCCAAAGCCGCTATCATGTATCTCTACAAAAACAACCTGACCCAAGGCCATCAGACTCCTCGGTATATCATTCGCGACATCATTGAGCCAGTCATGAATGACATACTCAACAATGCCGCCAATTTCCCAAGTGACTTCTGCCCGCTCATTGGCATCAGTACCATCCTTAGCTACCAAATCCATAATCAGGTTAGCGACACTGCTGTGGCCGACCGCATGCTGCGCTTCCTCACGATCTGGGGAAACGGTAAGCCCAATCGTGAATCCAACGGCACTGCGACCTACTTCGCTGGAATTAAAGAATCGATCATCACCGAGCTAGGCTTCCCCGTCTTCTCTGGGGCTACTGCACCGAAGGCTCCGCAGCCCATGGTTACTCCCATAGAGCCTATCACGCCGAATCCAGCTTTGCCTCTCGCCGACAGCGCCGTCCCTCAAGAAGCCCAGAATAAGCTGGCACAAGCAAGCAGCATGCTGACCGAATGGATCAATGGCAAAGGCATCGATGTGTCTGCTACTGGCGGCACAATTGGTATCCTTAACAAAGCCCTGGGCGACCTTAATAGTTATCTTCGAGATGCCATTAACTGGCTGGCTGAAGGCGTTTCGCCCGACGATGTTGCTAAG
>JAVWLC010000091.1:0-1794 GCA_036638175.1 Raoultibacter sp.
CTTCTGGGTTCAGGAGCACTAGAGGAAAACCTCTTCGACGGCACCGTGCCCTGCTTTGTTTTTGATGCTGATGGTGCACCTGGTTCGATCATCCTTGGCGCACCGTTTCACTACACGCTCAAGGCTCACTTTATCGGTCGGGCTGCTCACGCTGGTGTTGAGCCTGAGCGCGGTGTATCAGCCATTCAGATGGCAGCAGAAGCAATTGCTGCGATGCCGCTGGGGCGTATCGATGAGTGCACAACGGCCAATATCGGAATGATAAAGGGAGGTCGTGAAGTAAACATCGTGGCTGATAGCTGCACGATCGATGGAGAATGCCGCTCGCTGTATGAAGATCGCGTTAACACTCAGCGTGATGCCATGACACAAGCTCTCGAGGCTGCAAGAGAGCGCTTCGATGGTTCTATCGATATTGACTGGCATCTTGATTACCCAGGCGTGCTGTTTGACGCGGCCGATCCGATTGTCGACAAGCTTTTCACGGCCGCTCGCAATGCTGGCCTTAAACCTCGGGCTTCCATCTCGGGGGGAGGTGCCGATGCGAACTTGTTGGGAACTAAAGGGGCTCAAGCAATTACGCTTGGTATTGGCATGACGAATTTCCACACCCATGATGAACATATTTCTGTCACTGACCTTGAGGGCACTGAGCGTTTCATCGAAGCCATCATCGCTGAATTTTGCGAATAATACCGAAGGTGGATATTCTTTATTTGTCGATACCCAGTAGTGGGAATACATAACCCACTGTATTTGGTGTATTTATCAGGACAACACCCGCTGCTATACTCAAGTGGTCCATAAGTAAAACAGTCATTGATAGGCTATGGCTGGCGAAAGAAAAACAAGGGCTACCAGTATGGGACGGCGCATCGTCATGGAAAAATGTATCTCAAACGTGCTTAAAGGACTTCTGTCCGTATGTCTTATTGCGGGGCTTGCTCCTGCGGTTGCGCTTGCTGATACTGCGGTCTCTGTTGATTCAGAAAGAGCGCCTCAGATCGTTCAAGCTGTCAAGCTTGATGAGCGGCCAGCGGGGACAAGCGCACGTGAAAATGAGCTGCGTACCACGTCGGGGATGTCAGGAGCACCCGAGGCGGCCAGCGAATCAGCACCCGAGGCACGTCTTGATGATACCGCGATCTCAGCCGAGCAAGTGTCCTTGACCAAGCAGCCTCAGCAAGTGACTGCTGAAATTGCTCTTATTACACCAGATAGTCCGCAAATCGAAACGGTGTTGGCGGATGGCTTGATGTATACCCTCAACAACAAAGACCTGACGGCAACACTGACAGGCTGGTATGGTGCTGCGCCTGCGGGAGATATCGTCCTTTCCCCTAAAATTGTTAACAACGGTAAACAATTTACCCTGAAATCGCTGGGGGGGGGCAGTTTTTACCGCTAATTTCAGATGAGAGCTCAGCCGCTCAAAATTCCGAAAAACCTTCATCCAATCAAACCGAATCAGTACTTCAAGGATCCTTCGCAGGGTGTGTCGATCTACGCTCTTTAGTAATTCCTGCAACTGTTACTCACATTGCGAGTAATGTTTTTGAAGGCTGCGTCAATCTCTCTTCGATAACTGTCTCGCCGTCAAATGATACGTTTTCGAGCCATGATGGCATGCTGTTTACGAAGGATTTTTCTCAACTCCTGCTCCTTCCCGAGAGCATGGAGGGCGCTGTCACACTCCCTGATTCTACGGTTTCCGTCCCAGCTTTAGCGTTCTCGCATAACGCGAAGCTCACTGCCGTCCAAGTGGGAGGTGGCAGCGCCAGTTTTTCTTCGATT
>JAVWLC010000091.1:1804-8572 GCA_036638175.1 Raoultibacter sp.
ATGGCGCACTTTACAGTAAAGATGGGAAAACCTTACTGCTTTACCCTCGCGGGAAAGGCAAAGCGGTGGTGATTCCTGGTGATGTTACGACGATTGGACCCCATGCCTTTGTGGGTAACACTGAGCTTTCCTCGCTTGTTGTTTTGGGGCATGTTACTGCAATTGATGAACAGGCTTTTTCTTCAAGTGTTTTCGATTCCACTACCGTTGCTCTAGCGGCTGGCACGGACTATGCTGCTCGTAAAGCTGTTTGGGAAGAAGCTGGCTTCACGCTCTTTGCCGAACCCGCTCAACCTGGTGATACCGAGGCGCCACAGGCTCATGAATCGGGATTCACGTATACGCTTCTATCTGATTACACCTTGGAGGTCTCTTGGACAGGCGATGAAAATCCAGACGCGAACCTCGTAATCCCATCAAGTGCTCCTGTGGGTGCCACCTCATATCGCGTCAGCGCGATAGCAGATTCAGCCTTTGCAAACCGCCAAACCATACACTCGGTCGCAATTCCTTCTTCAGTCAAAACCATTGGAACATCAGCGTTTGCAGGCTGCCCTTCCTTGACCGCGGTTACTCTTGAGGAAGGACTGGTGGTTCTTCGCGATTCTGCATTTGAAAGAACCGCTCTCGAGGAGGTAGTGCTGCCCACCTCTGTTTCCGAAATTGGAAATCGAACCTTTGCGGAATGCGCTGCTCTTGCTCGCATAGTTTCTTTATCTGGTGCCGATTCCGTTTCTGACTCAGCGCTTGAAGGTTGCACGAACATTACGATTCTTGTGCCGTATCGAGAAGATGAGGCTTATTCATGGAGCCCTGGTATTCCCTCATCAAACAACCATTTGGAGCCTTATGGCATAACGGCACCCGAAGAGCCCCTGTTGCTCGAAAAAGATCAATCGAAAAACCTATTTGAAGGTGAGTCTGTCCATATTCCAGCGAGCGCTGACATTGCTTATTCGTATCCAGCAATGTCGGTGTCAGTTGATCAAGATGGCATGGTAACAAGCAAAGCGGCCGGTCAGGCAACTGTTCATGCAGAGATAAGTCTTGGCAATACGGTGCTGTGTAGTGCGTCGCGAGAAGTGAATGCCGTCGAGGGCAACGTGGACAAAGGCAACAATGACGCTGATCAGGAGTGGACAAGCAAGCCCGATACGATGCCAGCAACTATGCCATTTACGGCAATCAACCTTTCGCTGCAATCTGCTGGTGATAGAGCTGGCGTTGTTGATCTTCTCGCAGCAGAAGGCATCGGAGAAAGTGTGACGATTGACGGGCTAGTTTATACCGTGAGAGGTGCAGGTACTGCTTCTGTAAGAATGGAAAACACTTCAATAACGAAAGCGGACATTCTGCCTGTGGTTACGATTGCGGGAGCTTCTCGCACTGTGACAGAAATCGAGTTTGCGGCTTTTTATAATAGCGCAATTGCATCTGCGTCTATCCCAACATCAGTTACTACGATAGGAGGCTCTGCATTTGGTGTATGCAATTCGCTCACTGCTCTCAATATACCCGCTTCGGTAACTCTTTTGGGTGCAAGTATTGTTGTGAGTTCTCTCAACTTGTCTGCGATTACTGTTGAGGAAGGTAGCAAGCATTGTGCTGTTATAGATGGAGTCATTTATTTGTTGGATGAAAACGGAAATCCCTCTCGGTGTATCGGGGGAAGTACCGCTTCTGTTGTTGGCACTATTCATTTACCTGAGACCACCCTTTCAATCGCGAACCGTGCATTTTCGGGTTGCATAAATATGACTGGCGCCATCTTGCCCGAAGGACTCATTTCTATTGAGAGCTGCGCATTTCAGGGAGCATCTATCGCTTCATTAAATATTCCGTCTTCATTGGTCGATGCTAGTGAATCAAACATTTACCCAAACTGTTATTACCTCACTTCTGTTTCAGTGGCACCAGATAATCCAAAATACATGGTGATTGAAAATACTGTGTATGAAAAGGATCTTCTTGGTAATCCTAGCAAGATCATGTCGGGATTCCCATCGCATTCCGGAGCTTTTACGCTTCCGGAAACGGTTACAGAAATGGGTTTGTATGCTTTTCACGGCTGCTATAAAATAACGAGCTTAACACTCCCTGCTTCGTTAACTTCAGCTGGCAGGCAGCCGATTTCGGGAACAAATCTCCAAGAGATTATTTGTTATTCATCAAGACTTGATCCGCGTAATTCTGCAAATATAGAGTCAAATCTCAACGCCACCGTCTATCTTCCTGAGGGCGGAACCATCAATGGAATCTCACCTGATCAAATGAAGGCCATGTGGCAAGAGGCGGGATTTACCAACTTTGCAGTCGCTCCAAAAAAGGTTGTCTCGTTCGAGTCCGATGGTGGATCGTCGGTATTTCCGTTGGCGGGTGACAGTGGCTTTACTCCTATCAAGCCTGCTGATCCCACTAAACAGGGGTATACGTTTGCTGGATGGTATACCGATGCTACGCTTGTCAATCAGTATACCTTCGATACGCCCATTACCATCAACACGACGCTGTATGCTAAATGGATGCCTGACCGTACGGTCATCTTCAATGCTAATGGCGGAACCCCTGAGTTATCGACTCAGGTTGTAAGTCATAACGCTGTTGTCACGCAACCAGGAAATCCTATTCGAGAAGGGTACACGTTCCAAGGCTGGTATACCGAACAAACGAATGGGACCAAATGGAACTTCGCTGCCGCAGTTACTGCGGACATGACGCTGTGGGCACGCTGGGAACTCAATACCTATACTTCAGTATTTCACCCAAACAACGGCGGGGCAGATATTCGGAAAGATGTTGCGCATGGCAGTAAGGTTGCACCGCCTACTGTATCAAAGCCGGGATACACCTTTGCTGCTTGGTGTCGCGATGAAGCGCTGACGCAATCGTTTGATTTCGATACTCCTGTTACTTCAAACCTAGAACTTTGGGCACAGTGGACGGGTCTTCCTTACACAATCACCTTTGATCCCGCCGAGGGCTCGGGTGCTATGGCACCGCAAGCCATGACCTATGGCACAAAAACAACCTTGAACGCCAATGCATTTACTCGCGACGGCTATACCTTTACTGGTTGGAACACTGAAAAACTTGGTACTGGTACAGCGTACGCAAACAAGGAAGAAGTGCTCGATATTCCATCAAACGGGGCAAGGGACATTACGCTTTACGCTCAGTGGTCTGAAAATACCTATGCAATTGAGTTTGTGCCTAATCCGCCTTCGGGCCTATCCGCAGCGGGCACCATGGCAGCAATGACAAACATTACCTACAACGAGTCTGTAATACTTACGTCGAATGGATTTGCCTGTTCAGGTGGCTTTGTCTTTGATTTTTGGACCCTTGATCGGCAAGGTACTGGAACGCATTATGCAAACGCAGCTGAAGTATCTCGGCTGGGAAGCAAAACACAAAATAATGAGACAGTAAGGCTTTACGCTCAGTGGAAGGGTAGTCCCTATACCGTTAGCTACAACAAAACGTACGCCGATGTTACGGGGGTAATGAGTGACGATACGTTCGCCTACGGTGGCTGGTATTCGCTAACTGACAATGCTTTTGTTCGCCCTGGCTACACCTTTGCTGGCTGGGCAAGAAGTGAAGCCGATGCGCAAAAGGGAGTCGTTGTCTACCTTGACGGGGATTCCGTTAAAGATCTGCCAGCCAATACGGGATCGTCCATAACCCTCTATGCCGTTTGGACCAAGCAACTGACGGTGCTATCGCCCGTTAATCCTGTCATTACCATTGATGCGCAGGGAAAACCTACTTCTGATTCGTCCACCTACTTCGAGTCCTCCACCGAAGTCCCCGTTGAGATCGTATCGGCTACGTGTTCAACGGTAGCGGGCCCTAATGGCACCGCGAGTGTGTTTCCTGACACAACCCAATGGGGAAACATCATCGTGACCCTGAGCTCGAACGGAACAACGAAAAACTTCTTTCTCAATGACTCATCAGCACTATTGCTCGGCTTTGCGATTCCCGCCAAGACCGATGCAGCAAACGTAAAGCTTCCCGTTACGTTTGGTATGAAGTTTTTGGATACGGTCGATATTGAATACGTTAAAGACAAGCAGGTTGCTGTTGCCTCTCTCGTCTTTTCTTTCAAAGTAGCATGAGGAGGCTTACGTGAATACAACAACGTTTTCACTTGATTCTACTGAGGTCGAAGATGCAAATACACCGCTATCCTCGGATGGATCACATACTCCTCCTGCTCGCCGTGAATACCCCTACGAGCTCAAGCTGGCCGCTGTGGAGACTTTTCTTGGGGGAGGCAAGACCCGTCGTGAGGTTATTGAAGAGTTTGATATCGCATCCATTTCAACGCTCAAAAAATGGGTCATTGCGTATCGACAAGAGGGGAGTGTGGCTTTGCAAGTAAAGCAGAAGGGTCGCCCTTGTGGTCGCAAAGAAGTTGCTTTGCCCTGCGCGAACGAAGTTGAAGCGGTTCGTTTTGAAGTGCGTCGTCTTTTAACGAAGCTTGGATGATTGTAAATTCTTGAGCTAACAGCCAAAACCTTGCACCTCAATGTCATTCGTACTGTAGAAAGTCACAAGCATAACGCGTAGTGCTATACTGTATAGCACAGTGCAAAGGAGTGTGCTATGACTGCAGTTCAAATGAATACCCGTATTGAAGAATCCCTGAAACGTCAGGGGGATGAGGTGTTTGCGCGCTTTGGTTATTCGCCCTCGCAGGTCATTAGGGCGGTTTGGGAATATGCAGCTGAAAATAAGCAAATTCCCGATTTCATGATCGAAGCCGAACAGGCGAAACGTGATGCTGAGATTCAGCGTAAACGAAAGCTTGCCCGCGAAGGCGCGGGTATGGTTGCGCAGTTTGCGCATGAGCATGGCATTGATCTTACGTTCTCGCGTACGCTTGACTATAAAGAACTGCGTGCCCAAGCCTATGACGAGAAGCTTGCTGAAATAGAGGCCCATTGTGGCTAAAGTGATGTTTGATACTAATGTTTGGCTTGACTATCATTGCGCACGAGATGGAGAGGATAAAACGGCACATACCCTCTTAGATACGCTCTTGAGTAGGTCTCATCAGCTTTATGTAACCCCAATGATCTTGAAAGACGTGTACTACCTAATCGGCAGCATACTTAAACAAGAATTTCGTGTTAGCGAACAAAGTGTATCGACAGGAACCGCAGGAGCTATTAACGAAATAGCTTGGGGTTGTGTGCGGCAAATGCTTGCAGTTGCCGAGGTCGCGGGGGTGGGACCCCAGAATTGCGTTCAGGCTGTGAGCTTACGCACTGTTCACGAAGACTTTGAAGATAATCTTATACTTGCGTGCGCCCAGGCGTCTTCGATAGATTATTTCATTACCAGCGATAAGCGCCTTCTTAAGCATGCGGCAATCACCTGCATTTCTCCGAAAGAAATGCTTTCCATCATGAAGCCGTGATCTCTTCTCGATAGCGGCAGCACAAACAGAGGCTCTCGCGAAATAGTCCCCGTAAATCAAAAAAATACCCCAATAAGTTCATTCTTGATCGATCGGGTTTACCGATCGATCGCTCTATCAGGGAAAATGCTAGTTGTGGAGTATAGATACACCCGGGTGCGTGGCGTTTGACAAGCCTGTTCGCGGGTGATAGAGTTCTCGTTCGCGCCTTAACTGGCGCATCTTTTTCGTGTGCGCAACAGCTGAGCGCACCGAAATAACGGTAAAAACGATTACTTATATATACCATACGTAATCGATGAGCAAGAGGTAGAAGGAGTATAGCTTTGCCTACAATCAACCAGCTGGTCCGCAAGGGCCGCACCAAGTCGGTCGACAAGAGCAAAACGCCGGCGCTCAAGGGTAACCCGCAAAAGCGTGGCGTGTGCACTCGCGTGTTCACCACGACACCGAAGAAGCCGAACTCGGCTCTTCGTAAGGTTTGCCGCGTTCGTCTCGTAAATGGCATGGAAGTAACCGCCTACATCCCTGGTGTGGGTCACAACCTTCAGGAGCACTCAATGGTATTGCTTCGTGGCGGTCGTGTTAAGGACCTTCCTGGTGTCCGTTACAAGGTTATTCGTGCTGCGCTCGACTGCGCTGCCGTGGATAGCCGCAGGCAGGCACGTAGCCGCTACGGCACCAAAAGGCCGAAGAACTAACATTCGTTAAGTCGCGCGGGTCCATTACATGGCTGATGCCAGGACCTAATGGGCACAAAGCCCCGAAGCGTGCAGCAAGGAAAAGGAGAAAGAATGCCCCGTCGTGCAGCAGCAGTCCGCCGCGAAGTGCAGCCGGATGCAACGTACAACAATCGTTTGGTCACACAGTTGATCAACAAAGTTCTGCTTGATGGAAAGAAATCCGTCGCCGAAGGAATCGTTTATGGCGCGTTTGAAATCATTGAGGAGAAAACTGGGACCGATCCGCTGTCTGTCTTTAAGAAGGCAATGGACAACGTTCGCCCAACTCTCGAAGTTAAGCCAAAGCGTGTTGGCGGTGCTACCTATCAGGTACCCATGGAGGTTAACTCCCGTCGCGCAACCACGCTTGCGATCCGTTGGATCGTTGACTTCTCCCGTGGCCGCAAAGAGAACACCATGAAAGAGCGCCTTGCAGGCGAAATCATGGACGCCTCTGAGAGCACTGGTGCTTCTATCAAGAAGCGCGAGGATCTCTACAAGATGGCCGAATCAAACCGTGCGTTCTCGCACTATCGCTGGTAGGGGAGGGGTGGTCATAACACATGTCTAGTACACCCTTAACAGACACGCGTAATATCGGCATCATGGCTCACATCG